>NZ_JAHBDB010000030.1:0-64909 GCF_019956105.1 Pseudomonas sp. BF-RE-25 | reverse complement strand
GTCTGTCAGATTCACCGCGGTGATGCCATCGCCAGCAAGCCGGCTCCTACAAGGTTGCGTCGTTTGCAAAATCTAGGTACACAGCTCTGCACCTCATCTTTGATATGGACATTACAAATGGATGAAAACAGAAGACCCATCAAAACGCGTTCTGCGGGATGGGCCAAATACGTCACCGACCAGTTGGTGAAAAGGGACCTCTCCCCCAATCAGATCTCCGTGGCCAGCATCGCCTTCGCACTCGCTGGCATCGTCGCGCTCAATATCAACACCGGCGTCATCGGCTCGATCCTCTGCGCCCTCGGCATTCAGTTGCGCCTGTTGTGCAACCTCTTCGACGGAATGGTCGCGATTGAAGGCGGCAAGAAATCCGACATCGGCAGCCTCTACAACGAATTCCCCGACCGGATTGCCGACAGCCTGCTGATCGTCGGCCTGGGCTATGCCATCGGCTACGCTGACCTTGGCTGGTTTGCCGCGCTGGCTGCGGCATTGACGGCTTACGTCAGGGTGTTTGGCGGCTCGATCGGTCTCAAGCAGAGCTTCATCGGCCCGATGGCCAAGCAACACCGAATGGCGGTCATGACGGTCGGGCTGCTGCTGAATGCCGTCGAAGCGAGCGTTTATGCCACTCACTACGTGCTGTTGATTGCGCTGGTCATCATCGCCATCGGCTCCGCCGCGACCTGCGTCACGCGCACCCTGGCCATCTCGCGCGAACTGAAGGGGAATCCTCATGTGGATCAGTAACGCGCTGATTTCTGTTCTTCGATTCGTGATCGGCGTCACGGCCCGATGGGAAAGCCCGCCGGACCTGACACGCCAGCGTATCTACTTCGCCAATCACTCCAGCCATATGGACACCCTGGCAATCATCGCGGCCCTGCCACCGGAAGCCCGAGTGAACGTGAAACCGGTTGCGGCCGCCGACTACTGGGGAAAGAACAAATTCCTGTCATACATCTCGCAGAAAGGCCTGAATGCGGTGCTGATCGATCGCAACCCCGCGCCCGGCGTCAACGTACTGGAGCCGATTTTCGACGTGGTGCGCGCCGGCCATTCGATCATCATCTTTCCGGAAGGCACGCGCGGCAGCGAGGCGTTGCCCGGTCCTTTCAAATCGGGTCTGTTCCGCCTGGCCGAGACATTCCCTGAGGTGGACCTGGTGCCTATCTACCTGGAAAACCTGCATCGCTCCATGCCAAAAGGCAAACACGTCCCCCTGCCCATCATCTGCACGATCCGTATCGGCGATCCGCTACAACGGATCAGTGGCGAGGAAAAACAGGTGTTTCTGGATCGGGCGCGTGACGCGATTGTGAGGTTGTCGGAATGAATCTTGATGAAAAGTTTTTGTGGTTCTTCGGCGCCATTGCCGCCCTGTTGGCGATCGCTTCGATCATCGGCCGGATACTGGCCAAGCGGGCTACGACAGAGGGCTCGGTCTCGACCATCGAAAACCTCAACCAGCGCGTAAATGCCTGGTGGGGGATGGTGATCATTTTCTTCGTGTCCTACCTGCTGGGCGGGAACGCGACGGTCATTCTGTTCGGCTTCATTTCCCTGTTCGCGCTCCGGGAATTCATCACCCTGACACCGACCCGGCCTGGCGACCATAACGCGCTGTTTTCGGCGTTTTTCATTCTGATCCCCTTGCAATACGTATTGATCGGCACCCACTGGTATTCGCTGTTCACGCTGTTGATTCCGGTGTACGCCTTCCTGCTGCTGCCGGCGATTGCGGTGCTGAGCCAGGACACCGACGCCTTCCTGGAACGGGCGGCCAAAATTCAGTGGGGCGTGATGATTTGCGTCTACTGCATCAGCCACGCGCCAGCGTTGTTGCTGCTGGACCTGGAAGGCTTCCAGGGCCAGAACGCGCTGCTGCTGTTCTACCTGGTGTTCGTCGTGCAGTTGAGTGACGTGTTGCAGTACGTGTTCGGCAAGCTCTTCGGCAAGCACAAGGTTGCGCCGCTGGTGAGCCCGTCGAAAACCGTGGAAGGCCTGGTCGGCGGCGGTTTGTCGGCCACGCTGATTGGCGGCTGCATGTTCTGGATGACACCGTTCAGTTTCTGGCAGTCGCTGATGATGTCGTTCGTGATTGTGGTGATGGGTTTCCTGGGCGGCCTGGTGATGTCGGCGATCAAGCGCAGCCTCAGCGCCAAGGACTGGGGCACCATGATCAAGGGCCACGGCGGCATGCTCGACCGGATGGACTCGATCTGCTTCGCGGCGCCGATCTTCTTTCACCTGACGCGGTACTTCTTCTCCGCCCAATAAAAACGCATCCCCTTGTAGGAGCCGGCTTGCCGGCGATGGCGGTAGGTCAGTCGACACATTTATCGCCTGAACGGACGCCATCGCCGGCAAGCCGGCTCCTACAGGGGGTTATGTCGGGCTCACCACCCCTTCCCCGTGCATCTGCCGCAACAGCGCCGCTCCACTGTCGATGAAATCCTGCGATCCCGCCGCCCCCGCTTCGACGGCCAATCCTTCCAGCTGCTCACGCCCGTTCAGTTGGGGAAACTCGCCGATCCGCTGCAACAAGCGCCAGGCCAGCGGGCTCAGTTCGGAAAACTTCACACTCCAGTCCTCCGCCCGGCGAACCAACAGCAACGTCGGCTGAGCCGGAGGTGTTTCAGGCTGATAGTCCGGCCCCACCAACTGCACCGGCCAGGCATACGCCAACGGCCAGGCCAGCGGTGAAATCTGCAACGGTCGATCCAGCAATTGCCCGACATCACTCGCCGGCAATGGCTCGGCGTCGGACTGTTGCAACACCATCTCGATCCACTCGTAATGCGCCAGTTCCACCAGGAACGGCGGCCACGCCCCCTCGTGCAACGCAGGCGGTTCTGACGCGAGAAAGTCGACAAACTCCCTGGCGATCTCACCGAATTTCGGCGTTTGCGCACGGTGGTCCCGCAAGAAGATGCGCACCAGCGAACCCCAGCGCTCATCGCCAAGAATCTTGATCAGCACTGGAAAAGTACCGCTGAGCAAGATCGAGAGGTTGTTGAAAACAAGGTCGCGATAAACCTGTGCCCGCGCCACATCCATTCCGGCCGGTGGCGCGCAGTGATCGGGGTCACGCAAGTAAAGCCCCAAGGTGTTTTGCTGCTGAAACAGGCTTGCGTTATCCACGGTTCACCTCCTTGGCCTGCAAGCGGCGGATGGTCTGCAATTCGGCGACCAGTTCCGCGAATGCAGGGAAATTGAAATCCCGCTCAAGCAACGTCGGTTGCGCGCCGAACCGCGCATAAGCCTGGGCCAGCAACGACCACACCACCGGTTTCACCGAGGCGCCGTGGGTGTCGATTTTCAACGTGTCGGACTCATCGAAATGCCCGGCCACGTGCATCGCCACCACCCGGTCCGAATCGATGCCGGCCAGAAAAACCTGCGGATCAAAATCGTGGTTGATCGAGTTGACGTACACATTGTTGACGTCCAGCAACAGGTCGCAATCGGCTTCGCGCAGCACCGCGTTGGTGAACGTCAGCTCGTCCATGTCCTGCTGCGGCGCGGCGTAATACGAGACGTTTTCCACCGCCAGGCGCCGACCGAGAATGTCCTGGGACTGACGAATGCGCGCGGCGACGTGGTGCACCGCTTCTTCGGTAAAGGGCAGCGGCAACAGGTCGTACAGGTGACCGTCATCGCTGCAGTAGCTCAGGTGTTCGCTGTACAGCGGCACGTTGTACTGATCAAGAAAAACCCGCACTTCTTGCAGAAACCCGACGTCCAGCGGCGCCGGCCCGCCCAATGACAGGGACAAACCATGGCAGGACAACGGATAGCGCTCGGCCAGGCCCCGCAGTGCCGCGCCATGGGCGCCGCCGATGCCGATCCAGTTCTCCGGCGCGACTTCCAGAAAGTCGAAATCGCCCACGCGGGCGGCTTGAAGGTCTTTCATCAAACCGCGACGCAGGCCAAGTCCGACGGCGGCCTTCGTTGATGTGTTGGAAGTCTGCATGATGTCGATCTCAAAGGTTGTCAGAACGTAATCACAGTTAACCGAAACGGTGTATCGGGCCTGTGTTGCGTTCCGGCAGAAAATCGCGGCGGTTGTATCGCCGGCGGGTCTGTACACACTTCGGTACAGAGCCGCCAGTGGGCGCTACGCCAGGTCGTATTTCTCGCGCACCAGATGGCCGATGCCGATGCGATCGAGCACGTTCATCGGGCACAGGAAGGTCACGCGCACGGTGCCGGGCAAGCGGCTGATGTCGATGGAACCGGTGATGGTCGCGCGGTTGAGCACTTCGTCATACGGCAGGCCCGTGACCGAAGCGGCACGTTTCAGGCCGTTTTCCACCGCCACGTTAAGGTTCTCGCCGCTGCCGATGAAGGTGATCGGGCCGCTCTGCTCGATCTCGGTCTGGCCCCAACGCTCGCCCAGTTCGCGGACTTTCTGCCGTTGCAGGGCATTCATCGGCCGCGCCATCGGCGGCAGATCGTCGAGGTTTTGCAGGAGGATCGGCCCTTCCAGTGTCAGGTGCTTGATCACTTCGACCTGCACTTCGGTTTCCCCGGAGCAGTCGGTGGCATGCCCGGCGATCTCGCCGTTGCCCTGCTGGGCGTGCATGTCGCCCATGTACACACCGGCGCCCGGGACTTTCACCGGGCAGATCAATACGCAGCCTTCGCGGATCGAGTTGGTGTCCATGTGACCGTCAGTCTTGGCCGCGTGCAGTTCCTCACGCGTCATGCCGAAACGGTGCGGTGCGCCGATCAGGTATTGGCCGAAATCGGCGCAGTTGTGCGAGTCCGGCAAGTCCCGCGACGGCGTGGTGCCGATGTTGCCGAGGAACGGCCGCATATGCGCGGCAACGCCAGGGATGTCGGCGCGGGCCAGGGACAGGATCGAATGCTGGGCGGCGAACTCCGGCAGCGCCGACATCTCGGAGGCGTTGCCCGCCAGTTGGTTGGCGATGTCCTGATTGACGGTCAGGCTGACCTGATTCTGCGCATCGAACACGATCACGTACCCGTGGCTGAAGCGGAAAGCGCTGACTTCGGCGCCGCAATGGCTGCAACGAATCGAATCTTCGCCAATGCCTTCGACGTAGCTGGCCGGATGCTCGGTGCCGCATTTGCTACAGAATTTCGCGACGAACGGATCGCCGTTGTAGCGACCTTCAACGAAGCTCATCACGCCGGACGAGGTGGCCAGCGAGGTGACGCGCATGCTTTTGATCTTGATCGCCACGGCGTCGCCGATTTCGGCACCGGCAATGGCCACCGGTTGGGTCACTTCATGGCCGCCCTCGAAGGCCGGCGTAATCATCGGCCCCCAGCAGCCCGGCGGCGTGCCGGTGATCAGGGTGCCGCCGTCGGCCAGCGGGCCGAGCATCGGTTGGCTCGGGCCGATGAGGCCGCTGGTGTACTGGTCGACGCGCAGGCGATCGACGGGGGTGGATGTCAGGTCGGTTTCAGGCAGGAGCGTGGTCATTGTTGTCCCCTTCACGGTGTATAGGGTGCCAAGCGGCCTGTGCAGTTCATCGCAGGTTTGTATCTGGACTGTGTTCGGCAACGCACCGGTATTGCGGGAAATGTATCGAGCAGGACGTTAGATACACTCCGATACACACCTCCCCCTGTAGGAGCGAGGCTTGCCCGCGAAGGCGATATTTCAGACACATCCTCGTTGCCTGACACTCCGCCTTCGCGGGCAAGCCTCGCTCCTACAGGGGTACGTGTGTGAATCAGGCAAATGCGGGCTTTCGTCGCTCCGCCCGGCAGCCCACGGCCTGCGGACTAAACTTACTGCACGCAGGACGTACTCACCGTCCTGATCATTTCCACGACCACTGCCCAGAGGCGAATGCCTCGACAAAGAATGCCCCTGGACCGTGATCCAGCTGAAGGAGCACACGTGATGGACGAGGCCAGACTCAACGATTTCATGGGCAAACTGGTGAACGACATGGGCGGCGCGGCGATGCTCGCCAACGTCATCCTCGGCGAAGAGCTCGGGCTGTACCGGGCGATGGCCGACAGTCAGTTGATCAGCCCCGAAACACTCGCCGAGAAAACCGGCTGCAACCCCCGCCTGCTGCGCGAATGGCTCAGCGCTCACGCCGCGTCCGGTTACATGGAACACCGCGACGGCCAGTTCCGTCTGCCCGAAGAACAAGCCCTGGCGCTGGCGATCGAAGACTCACCGGTCTACGTGGCGGGCGGTATCGGGGTGGTCGCGTCGTTTTTCCATGACAAGGACAAACTGGTCAAAGCCATGCGCGGCAACGGCGCCCTGCCTTGGGGTGAACACCATCCGTGCATGTTCAGCGGCACGGAACGGTTCTTCCGGCCCGGCTACAAGGCGCACCTGGTCGCCGAATGGCTACCGTCCCTTGAAGGTGTCGTCGCCAAACTGGAGGCTGGCGCCAAGGTCGCGGACATCGGCTGCGGGCATGGCGCATCGACGGTGATCATGGCCCAGGCGTTCCCCGACTCGCGCTTCGTCGGTTTCGACTACCACGCACCGTCCGTCACCGTCGCCACCCAGCGCGCCGAGGAAGGCGGTGTGTCCGGGCGGGCGCGGTTCTTCCAGGGCACGGCAAAAAGCTATCCCGGCGACGACTACGACCTGATCTGCTATTTCGACTGCCTGCATGACATGGGCGACCCGGTGGGCGCGGCGCGGCACGCCTATGAGTCGCTGAAGCCGGACGGCACGGTGCTGCTGGTGGAACCGTTCGCCAACGACAAGCTCGACGACAACGTTACCCCGGTTGGCCGGTTGTTCTATGCCGCCTCGACGTTCATTTGCACCCCGAACTCGCTGTCTCAGGAAGTCGGCCTCGGGCTCGGCGCCCAGGCCGGTGAGGCGCGGTTGCGCAAGGTGTTTACGGAAGCGGGATTCAGCACATTCCGTCGGGCTACCGAAACGCCGTTCAACCTGATACTCGAAGCTCGCAAGTAAACGTTGCCCTTGTAGGAGCCGGCTTGCCGGCGATGGCGCCCGAAAGATCGCCATCGTCGGAACGCCGCCCGCAGCAAGCCGGCTCCTACAGGTTAAATGCTACCCTGCAAACACCCCAGGCCCATCGGAGTGTTGAACATGCTCGACAGCCGCACCCGCGAACAACTCGACCGGCTCCAGCAGTTCATGGCCGACCAGCCGTTCGTGGTCCTGACCGGTGCCGGCATCAGCACCCCGTCGGGCATTCCGGACTACCGCGACCACCAAGGCGTGCGCCGTGGCCGGCAACCGATGATGTATCAGGAATTCCTCAGCGCCCCCGAATCCCGGCGCCGCTACTGGGCGCGAGCGATGCTCGGCTGGCCGCGGGTGCGCCAGGCTCAACCGAATGTGGCGCACGAGGCGCTGGCCAGTCTGCAAAGTACGCAGCAGATCAGCGGGCTGATCACCCAGAACGTCGACACCTTGCACGACCAGGCCGGCAGCCACGACGTGATCGAACTGCATGGCAGCCTGCATCGGGTGCTGTGCCTGGATTGCGGGCAGCGCAGTGAGCGGGATTCGATCCAGCAATTGATGGAAACGCAGAACCCGTATCTTGCCGGCGTGGATGCGGTGCAGGCGCCGGACGGCGACACGCTGCTCGACGCGGCGTTCGAAGCGCGGTTTCAGGTACCGCATTGCCCGCATTGCGCGGGTGAGCGAATGAAACCGGACGTGGTGTTTTTTGGCGAGAACGTGGCGCAGGTGACGGCAGCCAAGGCAATGGCTGCGGTGGAAAAAGCGGCGGGATTGCTGGTGGTGGGGTCTTCGTTGATGGCGTATTCGGCGTTTCGGTTGTGCCGGGCGGTGGCGGATCAGGGCAAGCCGCTGATAGCGATTAACCTGGGCAAGACGCGGGCGGATGACATCCTCGATCTGAAAATCGAGGCATCCTGCGAACAACTATTACCGTTGCTGACCCAGCGCCTGACACCTTAGCAACAACGCATACCTTGCCGGCTCCTACAAGGGTCTGTATTCACCTGACACACCACCAAACCTGTAGGAGCCGGCTTGCCGGCGATGGCGTCCGCAAAAACACCACAAACCTCATGGCCCAATCGCCGGCAAGCCGGCTCCTACAAAGACCGTGCCCGCCTGGCACCTTAGCAACAACGCATCCACTGTAGGAGCCGGCTTGCCGGCGATGACGTCCGCAAAAACACCGCAAACCTCAAGGCCCAATCGCCGGCAAGCCGGCTCCTACAAAGACCGTGCTCGCCTGGCACCTTAGCAACTGACAAAACGCATACCCTGTAGGAGCTGGCTTGCTGGCGATGACGTCCGCACAAACACCACAAACCTCAAAGCCCAATCGCCGGCAAGCCGGCTCCTACAAAGACCGCGATCGCCTGAAACCCGTGGGCGATTACAGCAGCGACAAGGTGTAGTTGATGATAAAGCGATTCTGATCAACGTTGCGGCCCGCATCGGTGTTCGACTTGCCGTTGCGCACGCTGAAACCAAGCCCCTTGAGCGACCCCGATTGCAGCACGTAGTCCAGGGTCATATCGCGCTCCCACTCGGACTGATCGCCCGCGTTGCGAACCTTGATGTCAGTCCCTTTCAGATACGCGATCGACGCTTTCAGGCCCGGCACGCCCAAAGGCGCGAAGTCATAGGAATATTGACCGAAGTTCGTCTGCTCGCCCGCGCGGGTAAAACTCTGGATCATGCGGTCCGTCGGCAGGTAAACACTGCCACCACCCGCCCCTTTATCAACCAGGCTACCTTGGTTGGGCTGAACGAAGTTGCTGCCGTCACCCACCTGTTGATGCCCAAGCGACACCGAGTGGCCACCGTTCACATAGGTGATCATCGCCACCCAGGTGTTGTTGTCGATTTCACCGTTGTTGTCCTCGGTATAACCCGAGGTGCGATAACCTTGCGCGCGGCCGGCGGCAGAACTGTTGGCGCCCGTCGATGTGGTATTGAAGTAACGCAGATCGGTGGTGAAAGAGCTTTTGCTGTCGATCGGCAGCACATGGGTTAGACCGAAGAAGTTCTGGTTGTAGAAGTCTTCCATCTGCGCGAAGTAATACTGCGCCTTCAGTTCCTTGGTGATGAAGTAGTCGCCGCCGGCGAAGTAGAACTTGTTGCTGTCCTGGGTGGCGCCCGGCACCGACAAACCGGTCCGGTCCGTCGAGGCGCGGCCGACCGCGTGTTCGAGCACACCACTGGTCAGCATCAACCCATCGATGTCATTCGAGGTGACCTGCGCGCCGGTGAACGACTGCGGCAATACGCGGGCATCGTTCGACAACAGGATCGGCAATTTCGGCAGCAAGGTGCCGTAGCGGAACTCAGTTTTTGAGATGCGCATCTTCGCCGTGGGGCCAAAGCTGCTCCAGGAGTCGGCAGCACCGTCGCCGTCACTCGGGATCATGCCGCTGCCCACGTGGCGACCTGCGCCGCTGTCCAGCGTCACACCGAGCAACGCTTGCGCATCCAGCCCGAACCCGACCGCGCCCTGGGTAAAGCCGGACTCGTAGCGCAGCACAAAACCCTGCGCAGCCTCCTCGGTTTTCGACGGGTCCGCCGTGCCATCACGGTTGTCGCTGTTGAAATACAAGGTGCGCATCGACAGCGTGGCTTTGCTGTCCTCCAGAAAACCGTGCGCGGCAGTGTCGGCTGCCTGTGCGCACATCGAACCGGTGGCCAGCAAAAGTGCGGTGGGGATTGCTCGCTTGAACATACGGTGCTCCTGGGTCATTTTTTTATGTTTTTTTTAGTTTCTGCCGACCGCTGTCCACCACGGGCACTCAACCACGGCGCGCACAATGCCGCGCTCGATGAGTGACCATGAGCCTTGAGGAAAGCGATCGGAGTGTTCGAGCTAGATCAGGTAAGAAAGACCCACGGTCAACGCAAAGGCGACCAGCGAAATAATGGTCTCCAGCACGGTCCAGGTCTTGAACGTCTGGGTAACGCTCATGTTGAAGTATTCCTTGATCAACCAGAAGCCGCCGTCGTTGACGTGGGAAAAGATCACCGACCCGGCGCCGGTCGCCAGCACCAGCAACTCCGGGTGCGGATAACCCAGACCGATGGCCACCGGCGCGACAATGCCAGAGGCGGTGGTCATGGCCACGGTGGCGGAGCCGGTGGCGATGCGCATCAACGCGGCGAACAGCCAGCCCATCAGCAGCGGCGACAGGTGAAATTCGTGGGCCAGGCTGACGATCTGGTCGGTGACCCCGGCGTCCACCAGGATCCGGTTCAAGCCACCGCCAGCGCCGACCAGCAAGGTGATGCTGGCGGTCGGTGCCAGGCATTCGTTGGTGAACTTGAGGATCGATTCACGGTTGAAGCCCTGGGCGAGGCCGAGGGTCCAGAAGCTCAGCAAGGTCGCCAGCAACAGCGCGATCACTGAGTTGCCGATGAACAACAGGAACTGGTTGAAGCCGCTGCCCGGTGTGGAAATCAGGTTGGCCCAACCGCCGATCAGCATCAACAGCACCGGCAACAGGATGGTCGCCATGGTGATGCCGAAACCCGGCAGGCTGTCGCGCGGTTCGCGCTCGAGGAACTGGCGTTCCAGCGGGTTCTCCGCCGGCAGTTGAATGCGCGGCACGATGAATTTGGCGTACAGCGGACCGGCAATGATCGCCGTCGGAATGCCGATCAAAATCGCATACATCAACGTCTGCCCCACCGACGCCTGATACACCTGCACCGCCAGCATCGCCGCCGGGTGCGGCGGCACCAGGGCATGCACCACCGACAGCCCGGCGACCATCGGCAAACCGACCATCAGGATCGACACACCCACGCGGCGCGCCACGGTAAACGCAATCGGCACCAGCAACACAAAACCGACTTCGAAGAACAGCGGCAGCCCGACCAGAAACGCGATGCACACCATCGCCCAATGCGCGTTCTTCTCGCCGAAACGGTCGATCAAGGTGCGCGCCACCTGCTCGGCGCCGCCGGACTCGGCCATCATCTTGCCGAGCATCGTGCCCAGCGCCACCACCAGCGCAATGTGCCCCAGGGTCTTGCCAACACCGGCCTCGTAGGCGCCGACCACCCCGGACGGCGGCATGCCGGCCAGCAGCGCCAGGCCGATGGACACCAGGGTGATGACGATGAAGGGATTAAGCCGGTAACGGGCGATCAGAACGATCAGCGCGATGATGGCGATGGCGGCATACACCAGCAGCCAATAGCCGAAGGACAGGGTCATGCGGTACTCCTCGAAAGGGTCACGTCGAATGGGTTGTGAAACTCATAAAACATTTCGAGAGGTGATTTTCAAACGAGGCGAAAGTAATTTTCGTAGAGGGATAAGGGTTGTCGTGCAGAGGTATGGGGGGTCGTGTTTTTTGAAACTGGGCCAGGCGGATTTTCATTGGGCGGGCCCTGATTTTCCGCCCCCCTCCTGGCAACCAAGGGTTACATTTCGTGATTAGTTTCTGAGGATAGTGCGCGGTAGGTTTTGTCACATCAGGCAATACCACGCTTTACCTGCCACACCGTTACTGGATAATGGCAACCTGCCATAACTGGCGACCTTCCCTCGGCCTCCCGCGGTTTTCTTTTGCAACAGCCCGACATTTGCCTTCAAGCACGGACGGCTACACGACAAGGAGTGGGCAACATTGATGCCACAACAAGATTCCCTTACAGCACCTACCCGCACCCAGAAAATCGCCTCAATGATCACCCGTGGCATGGCAGGCCTCGGTGTCTTGCTGGGTGCCATGTGGGCGTTGATCACTTATGCCGTGCCGGATCCCAGTGTGTTCGGCTTCAGTTTCATCAGTTGGAAAAATGTGGTGTTGCTGGTCAGCACCTTCCTTTTCCTGGGCGTGGTTTCCATCGGTTGGCAGATCCGTAACCTCACGCCGATGCTCAGGGGTGCGCTGCAGTTCTTCATGGTCGCGGGCCTGTCTTTCGGCTTTTTCATTTTGGGCACCGAATACGCCAAGCCCTCGTTCGAATTCGCCAAACTGCAATCCAAGGTCGTCGAAAACGAAGGCAGTAACCTGCTCGGCAAACGCATGGAAGTGCTGGATAACGTGCGCATTGAATTGGAAGGTTGCGAAAACATCGGTCGCTTGCCGACCTGCACCTTTGAACTGACCAACCTGAACGTCGACCGCAGTTTCCGCTTCAACGATGACACGGTGCTGTTCGACGAATCTGGCGGTCCGCTCAAAGGCCAATCGGTCCGGGTGGGCCAGGTCGAGGACAATATCTGGTTGAAGTTTCAGCTGATCCGCAACGTACCGACCCGGGTCACGCTGACTTTCCAGCAGAGCAACAGCAAGTTGAGTAAAACGCCAGCGATCAAGCTCGCGTTTCGTGACGGGAACAATGACCCGCTGATGCTCAAGTTCAGTGAGGTTGCACTGCACTAAAGGTTTGGCTCAATCGTTCATTTCTGCAAAACGACGGCCAGTGGCGAAATTCAATCCAGCGCTTAATCCACAATGAACAATTTCGCGCCGCTGGTGGTGAACGACCGATGCCCTTCAGCATTGTTGCCCACCTGATAACTCATGCCGGCAGTCAGCGTGAATTGTCGACCGTCCTCCAGTTCCGTGTGCAACTCACCCTCAAGGCACAACAGGATATGACCTCTCCAGCACCAATGATCGGCGAGGTATCCGGGGCTGTATTCAACCATTCGCACACGCGTCGAACCAAACTGACAGGTTCGCCAATAGGCGTTTCCTGTCTGGCCGGCATGGGTGACAGGTTCGATCGTCGACCAGTCGGTCGTCCCGAACGGGATGGCGGTGAGATCCATTTTTACCTCATCGAATACGGTAGAGGCGCAAACGTAACAACCTCGCGATGTGGCCGATAGACACAGATGGCCCGCATTTACGGGATACAGGGTTCAGTGAAGACTCCCATGCAGCCAGGTGATCTGCGAAACTGCCGAATGGCTGAACAGCCTTTGAATGATTTAACCCTCCCGTAGAAGAGAGCGAACACATGGTCACTTGTTACCTGAAGTACGTGCTGGACCCGTACCAGATCGGCGCATTCGAACACTACGCAAAGTTGTGGATTCCACTGGTGGAAAAATTCGGTGGCCAGCACCACGGCTATTTCCTGCCGTCCGAGGGTGCCAACAACATTGCGTTGGCGATGTTCACTTTTGCGAGCCTTGCCGAGTACGAGCGCTATCGGCAGGACTCCATGAACGACGCGGACTGCATTGCGGCGTTCAAGTATGCCGAGGATAAAAAATTCATCCTCAGCTATGAGCGGAGTTTTTTCCGGCCGGTGTTTGGGGATCAGGCGTAAACCCGTTCGGAAAGTCTTTTGCCGGGGTTCCTTCAGGCCGTCATGACGGGAACAGGTCGCCATGATGGTCGGGACTTCGGTTTTCAAAGGATCGAGCATGCGGTACCCGCTGCTCTTGCGCAGGTGTTCAGCGACTTCGAGTTCATTGTGCAAAGCGCGCAAGTCACCATCGCCACCGCGCATAAGAGCCATCCCGGCCAGCGCCAAAACAGGCAAAGGGCAGACGCAACTCCGTCTAAACTGCAGGATACAAATACGCCTGCCGCCTCTCGATACGGGACCGAACAGCGTCACTGACAGGGTTCGCTCCGCGCGCACTTGCCCTATCCTTCTCTCCAACCCACAACTCCGGACATCGACATGCCCGCCCCCGAATCGACCCTTCTCGATAGCTGGCACCACAACGCCCGATCCTGGATCGACGCGATCCGCAGCGGCGCCATCGAAAGCCGCCTCAAGGTCACCGATCAGGCGATCCTGCTGGCAGTGGCAAGCCGTCAGCCCGAACGTGTGCTCGACCTGGGCTGCGGCGAGGGCTGGTTGTTGCGGGCGCTGGCTGAACGGGCGATCGATGGGGTCGGTGTGGATGGCGATGCGACGCTGGTCGAGGCGGCGCGGGCAGCGGGCTCTTCGCCGGTGCATCTGGCGACTTATGAAGAGCTGGTGGAAGCGAAAGTGGACATCGGCAATGACTACGACCTGATCTGCGCCAACTTCGCCCTGCTGCACCAGGACATCATCCCCCTGCTCGCCGCCATGAACGCCCTGCTCGCCCCCGGCGGCGCGCTGGTGATCCAGACGCTGCATCCGTGGAACGCAGCGGCGGGCGACTATCAGGATGGCTGGCGGCAAGAGACTTTCACCGGGTTCAAGGGGCAGTGGCAACCCATGCCGTGGTACTTGCGCACCTTGTCCAGCTGGCTCAATGCGCTGGACATGGCCGGCTTTCAACTGACCGGCCTGCAGGAGCCACAGCACCCGCAAAGCCCTGTGCCGCAGTCGTTGTTGTTGGTGGCTGAAGTGCGGCGGTGAGTCCGCTTGATGGATGTCGGCGGGGGGTTGTTTGGTTGAAGACTCGCTAGCGGATCTCAGGCGATTGCTGCCATTTACGGAAGGCGGCAATCGGCCAAAAGCAGTCATTTGAAGACCCGACGAAGGTGGGAGCGATTCACTCACAGAGCCCATTTGAGCGTGCGCGGGTAGGGATTGCGCAATTAGCTGAATTCAGGACTCTGCAACTTCAGTCAAAAAGTGCTTTCCTGTGGTGGCGTTTTGACTCTGCGCATGACAGTCTTCTACTGTTTTTTTGACAAAAGCCTGATTTCTAAAAAATCATAATTTATCCGGTATTTAGTAAGAATTATCGTTTATAGGAGTAAATACTATGCAAGGAATGGGTGTGGAAGCGACGTTGTCTGTAGTAAAGCCAAAGTCTCTTCTTAAAACTCCACTAAAACTGGATGCAAAAGCATTGGCTGTATCGTTGGCAAAAGGGGTGGGGCATGCTTTGCTCGGAAAGTTTGACGATTTAGCTGATGACGGAGTTGATGCAGCATCAGCAATCGGTTTTGAAAGTAAAACGCCAGAGCACTTACTATATCAGTTATTGCAGCGCTCTACGTTGTCTGCTCTTTCAGGTCTCCTACTCGATTCGAAGGATCAACTGCCAGAACAATATGATATTTCGACACTTGAACCTTTGCTTGAGGGGAAGATCCTTTCTTGCAAGGTGAATAACGATTTTTTTAAGAATCCAGTGAAATTTCCACTTATAAAGTCTATTGCAGAAGCGATATTAATTTGGCTTATGGAGATAGGTGTTTCACAGGCTAAATCAAAAACAATCTCCTTGCGATTGCCGGGGTATTTTCCTCATGAGCTTCATAAAGAGTGGCAATCTAATTCTGCTGCATATCAAGATATAATTGCCTCTTTAAACTCTCCATTTAGTTTGTCCGTTGAGCGTGAGCTGGCTTGGAAACTTTATGATGCTCAATTGCAACGTCGATTGGAAGATTCTGTTTTTGGAGAGCCGTTTGGTCTTCGGCAAATATATATACCTCTTAATGCTTATTATGAGGAGAGCCCAGTAGCTACGGATATTTCAGATGGTCGCGCAAGCAATCGTAAAGTTGTTGTACGACTTAATGAAGAGTTAGATAGGTGGTTGCTTGCATCTAAGAAAGAGGATGCTGTGCGGGCGATAAGTGGGGGGCCAGGTAGTGGAAAGTCCTCCTTCTCAAAAATTTACGCAGCGCATGTGTCTAAGCAAGGTAGCATTAAAGTGCTATTTATTCCTCTGCATTATATTGATCCTGCGCGTGACTTTGTTGATGAGGTTGGTAGGTTTTTGAGTGACGAGGGGATAATTAAGGTGAACCCCCTAAAAAGGGAGGAGCTTACTTCAGATCTTTTAATAATATTAGATGGGCTGGACGAGCTTGCTAGTCAGGGCCGAGCGGCGGCTGAGACTGCGAGAAATTTTGTGCGCTCGGTACAGTTGACTGTTGATCGAATTAATATGAATGGATTGTGCGTTCGAGTTCTACTTAGCGGGCGTGAAGTAACAATTCAAGGCTCTGAGAGTGAGTTGCGTCAGGTAAGGCAGGTTTTGACAGTTTTGCCTTACTACACAGACAATTCCAAATCCAGCCAAAGTCATAGTAATTTTGAAGATCCGAAGTCAATCCTCTCTCAGGATCTTAGAACCGATTGGTGGAAAAATTACGGTGAATTGACAGGGTTGGGCTACAGTGAACTTCCTGAGGATTTAAAGCGTGCAGATCTCGATGAGATTACAGCGCAGCCTTTGCTGAACTATCTCTTGGCTCTCAGCTATTGCAGAGGCAAACTTAATTTTTCGAAGGGTGTTAATCTTAATCAAATTTATGATGATTTGGTTGAGGCAATTTATGAGCGTGGGTATGAGAATGGGCGGCAGCATGGCCCGATAAAGCTTCTGAAAGAAGCCGATTTTTTCTTGATTCTTGAAGAGATAGGGCTGGCTGCATGGCACGGGGATGGCAGGACGACGACGATTAGTGAAATTGAACACTATTGCGAACTAGGTGGGTTGGAGCAACAGCTAAATGTTTTTCAAGAGGGCGCGGAAGCAGGAATAACCTCTTTGCTAGCTGCTTTCTTCTTTAGACAACATGGCTCACGGCCTAAAGGCGATCCAACTTTCATATTTACTCACAAAAGTTTTGGTGAGTATTTGACCGCGCGCCGTCTCGTAAGGGCAATGCGAGAAATCGTAGAAGAAACTAATAGAAGGCAGGGGCGAGGGCGAGGTTGGGGGGATGCAGAGGCGTTGGCGTATTGGGCAGAAATGTGCGGGCCAGCTGCTTTATCTAAAAACATTCATGATTTTTTGCGCTCGGAAGTAAAACTGCTGACTCCTGATGTTATTGAGGCAATGCATAAGTGTTTTGTTTCCTTGTTTAACCATCTGTTGGTAAATGGTATGCCAATGGAGAAAATCACAAGTTTGGTGTCATTTCCTGATGCTTTGTTTCAGGCTCGAAATGCCGAAGAAGCTTTGCTAGCAGCGATGAATGCCTGTGCATTGGCATCTTCTCGAGTAAGCGATATAGTTCACCCTGATAAAGTTACATTTGGAACATGGTTAAAACGCATCCAAGAACAGAGGACTGGCCCTGAACACACCTTGCTCTTATCCTGCATGTCCTGGTTGAATCTTTCAGGTATATGTTTGGACTTGGCAGACTTGTATGCGGCGGACATTTCCAACTCCAATTTTGAAGGAGTATTAGGCTATAGAATTGCATTGGGAAGAGCAAATGCTACTGATACGAATTTTAAGGGTGTAAATTTTAATGATGCTTTTTTCTGTCTCGGAGATTTTGAACGAGCCAACTTTGAAGGTGCTCGATTACAAAAGGCTAACTTCGACGACACCACTTGCACAGAAGCGAACTTTTCCGGAGCGCGTCTGTCGAACGCGACCTTTAACGACGCTACTGTAATGGGTGCGATTTTCACGGGCGCAGATATCACTGACGTTAAATTTGCTACTCATGAACAACCGCGATTCAGAAATGTAAAGAGTAGAGACAAAAACAAAAAAATTGCATTGTAACATTATAGTGCTCGTAATTTTTGTGTTGACTATGTTTGCATGAGCTTGGTGATAATTTAGAGCTTGGGCCTTTAGTTTTGGTCCCAAGCTTCTTTTTTACTAGTCGAGGGATGAGCTAGGTTTTTTGAGACATTATCTAAGGACGATCATCGTGTCAGATAACTCACACTGCAAGATCTCCACGGCAGATGTTCTAACACTGCTCTGGCACAAACAGCACGTTCTGGGCGCGGCAATCAAAGTGATCCGCCCTTGAATTTCTAGGCGAATATGGCTGTCTGCTATTGGTCGAAAGATGTGCGTTACGAATGGCAGTTAATGGCCGTGAGCCGCCTATTACGACAGGCAAAAACCGGCCAAAAGCAGTCATCACGTGATTAGGAAACTACGAGAAATGCAAAGGTGAGTGCTAGCCAAGAAGACCGGGATCTAACTTCGCTCAACAAGTTCGATAAGACGCAAATAGCGTTTATCTGATGCGAGACTAGGTTCAGTTTCCGCAATGAGCGCTAGGATCATGGGCAATTGATAAGGCGGTCGGGTGAGGACTTGAGGTGTCGCTCTGTATATCAAATCCAGCGTCGTTTCAGGAAATAGAGAGGTAATCGGGCTCTCATCTCTCAGTTCTCGAGTGAACCGGTAGAACGGTTGATCATTTGCCTCCACGGGCACCAAAAACTTTTTCACCGCTTCATAAACGACCGGAAAACAATCGCCGGTATCATCAAGCAGGCCGATCCATGCCCTCATTGATGCTGAGGTTCTGTACCGGCGCTCTCTTGGCCAGTCCTCGTTGATTAAAGGGATGACGAGCTCCGTCCAGCCGTTATCGTTTTTCCTTCCAACCTGGCCCAGCCAGAAAATAAACCGGTTCCGAGTATTGTCAGGCATCGCTCGTAAAACCGATCGCATTTCGCCTCTTGAAAGGCCGCTCGACTCATTCGGTTGAAAAATCCGCATGTAACCAAGCCACTGGGCGGCTACATTTGAGAAGTCGCGATCCCATGAGAGTCCTCCGATCCAAGGAAATATGTTGATCAAGAGCGGTTTGATAATCTTTGCCAATGGCGTTCCAGGAACTCGCCCGCAGTGAAGAAAACCGCTCCACGCAGGTTCCGAAGAAGGGTGATCAAATGCCAACATTGGAATTAGGCATTCTTCTGTCCAGTTGGGATCAACGTACATGAGCCAATTCAGTTTGCGGCTCGCTACTGACACGGCATGATCTCCCCCCTCCCCAGGTGCCGTGAGGAGGCGATCGAAGCGAGACTTGATGTGATCTGGGATTAAGGAATCAGCTTCCTGTTTATCTCCTGGGACTGCATGGAAAAGTGCCTCAGTGCACATGCCAACAGGGCCATTCATCGCATGGCTGAGAGTGCGCCTAGATTGTTGAGTAGTTTTTCCACCTCGGCGGACTTCCCCCAAACCGCTCTTCGCTGCATCCGCCCCGCAGCTAAAGATGCCATCGATAATGTGGTCGTATACTGCCCAGCCGAGACCATCATCAATCTCAAGGACCGCGACCAAATTCTTTTCGAGCCATCGGCCCAAGGTATGACGCAGCCCACCGATCACTGCATGTGGGAGTCGTATTAACCTATTCAGGAATACCCGCTTCAGCCTGGGCGATATGTCCGTAGGAAGCTCATTGATCATGGAAGACCAGAGTGCCTCAGGGTAGTCCCCAGTTTTTCCTGCAATAGTGAGTGCAGAGAGCGCCTTTTGCGGACTGATTTTAACCAAACCAGTGAAGGGTCGCCTCTCGGTGAAGCTATCGAAGTCGAGCTTCAGGTCTTCTTTCGCTCTGGAGGCAACTTCGTTTATGGGAAGGTTTATAAGTACATCTGGCTTTTCGTCCGTACCGATCCAACCTCCTCGAGCCCCCAGTTCGATCACCGTCGAGACTGCCCAACCGTCGTTCCAACCTGAAATGCCTTTTATCATTTCAGCAAGCCGTTCACTTCGATCTTCGCTCAGATCGCAGCCCTGTAGTTCAAGATATCGAGCGTATTTGGCAGCCCCCAAGTCCCGCATTGCAGAAAACTCTTCGTCAGACCAATGAGCGCGCTGATCGGGACCGGCAAAGATGCGATCAGTGAGCTGGATTCTACTATCTTGGGAGAACTCTCCCCATCGATCCACCAGTAAGAAAAGAAGCTCTCGATCTACATCAGCGTCCCAGAATACCTCCTGATCTAAGGACAATAGTTCATTGGCAACATAGTCAGCCTCGAACGCGTCGACCTTGCTGAATGCATACAGTTTAAGCTTTCGGAAATAGAACAAATCTGAAACAGGCCAGGTCGTAGCATGTGCCTTGGCCAGTTCTGGCCACTTGGCAGCCATTCGGTCAAAAAGTCGAACGAACCACGTCACGATATCCGCCGAATTTGTTATGTGTTCTTCTCCTTCAACATCACGGCCTGGATAGCAGGTTGGTGTCTGGAAGTAGACAGTCTCGATATCTCCTAGCAGTCCTGAGGCAATAGTTAGCTGCTCCTCTAGGATGCCTACTACCTCTGGCAATAGATCATCAGGCACGTCCAACTCTTCGTTGTGCCGCTCGATGAGCACAACCTCCCACTCACCAAGGTCCCTAAAATGGATTTCCTCCCACCGTGCTAATGGGGGCTTTGCCTTCCCCAAGCCGAACGGCCGCTCGATCTCCAATCGAGGAGTTGAAATCCTCCGGAATTCTCGTAGAACGCTGGCCGTCCAGCCCTCCGTCGAGATTCGCTTTTTGAATTTGAACCAGTCGCCATTCCACTGACGATTAAGGGGACCTCGATGGTATTCGAGGATCAACTGCCAGATATGACGCGCATGCTCGTGGAGAGCCTCCGAATGCTCCACTCGCCACTCAAGCTGTTGCAGTAGTCGTGGATGCAGTCCACTCTGTCGGATGACCCACCAAGCCAGAACAGGGCTATCAATGCACTTGCTCATCCAGGTAATGAGATGACTAAGCCGTTTCGGCGTCGCTTCGTAACCATCAGCCTGACGCCCACATAATCGATGGCGCTCGTGTGGATTATCGTCCTCGTCTCGCCAGACTAGAAGATTGTCGTTGCTGACACCCTGCTTAAAATCATCTTCGGAAAGATCCTTCAGATCGTCATCGAGTGCATAGGCGGTCCAAGGGTCGAAGACTTCATCGTCACCATAGCTGCTGCTCTGGTTGGCTGATCGAACATTCGAATCCATTACGCAAACCCACTCCGGATGAGGCGCGGGCTCAGCCTCCGCAAACAACTTCGCCCCATGCACTGTGCGAAGGACATGTGCAACCTGGCCACGCTCGTGCGGGGCTAGACCCTTTGGATCCTGCTGGCTGTTGGCGATGACGGATTCACGCCATCTACGCGGATCGTCAGCCCGATTTGCCCAGGCGTCCATGCTCTTCCACAGATCCGAGTGTTCGGAATAGGCTATGGCTGTGACACCGCGGTCACGCCATTTGGCTTCGATCTCCTCTGGAAGCCCACGGTCAAACGCATAGAGCCTAGAACGATCATACTGGCCATCATGGTTGAGACCCTGAAGAAGATATTTGATTGGTGGGTCTTCTGCCTGATAGCCGACCAATACGACGGTATAACGTTCGAGCAGGTGCCGGATGAAGTTGGTCGCCCATCCCTCTGAGAGATAGGCACGCCCAAAGTCTGCACTGCTCAGGACGTAGGGATGGGTTTCTGCGGCGGCCTCTGCAAGCCGTCCGTGTAGATACGTGATTCCCTCTATCTTCGATCCGAAGTTCAAGTCGGGGAAAGCGGGCGGCATATGCAGGGCCAGTTTCTCTCCCTTCTCTCCTACTTCGAACAAACGATCGAAATTCGTCGTGACAATCTGTGGCACTCCGCCCTGGCTTGAAGATATTCGCTTGATCAAGCCGTGCTCATGCCCAAAACCTGTGTTTGCCAGGGAAGCACTCAACCGCTCTGTAACCAAAGCGTTAACTTCATTCTTGCCGTACTCAAGTTGAAGGAGGTTAAAGATCTGATCGAGTGGGACGTTCGCTGCCGCAGGTGATTGATCGTCCAGCCACGGTTGAAATGCGGCCATGATTTCTGAATCGCCGGGCGGATCATAGAACTCTATGACATACCGAGTAAGGCCAACAAACGTTGGCATCCCTGATGGAAGTGAAACGCCGGCACCGCACAGAAACACTACGCGACCAGCATCACAACGTTCCAGCAGGATGTCAGGTATGGAGGGACCATCAGGATGAAATTTCATGAATTCAGTATCTCAGTACTGTGCGTAGATTCTAATGCCAGATTGGTGATGGCGCCCGCTTCGATGCTAGAAAGTAGCCCTGAGTAAATGGCTGCTTTTGGCCGGTAGCAGTACGCTTCTGGCCGACAGCAGACCGTCGCGATGAACTGCACTACGCAACGAACCACTGGGCGACTGTTCAAGATAAAAACTGGCATAAAGTTGCCGCAATTCATCAAGTTAACAGAGCGCCACACCACCCAAATCGCAAGTTCGCGCTCAAGCGGTGGGATGGCGCTTTGAAGACCAGTCTGTACCACACCTAGGCTTTGATCATCGCTTGTCGAGCACCTCGATCAAGCGCTGGAAGCGCTCCAGAAGGTCATCGTAAGTGAGAATCTTGATATCTGACTTTGCGTTATGGATCATCAAGGTGTCTTTCTGCTCCTGCGTCAAATCCTTAGAGCGCCCGATCACCACCATACCTTCTGCGGCATAGTTGCCCGCCAGCCACTGTGGCAGGTTACTCGCGTTGTTATGGATCTCCCTGATCCAGTCCTGCACCTGCTGCACTGCGTGGGTCACCTTGTGCCGCTGGCTATTGCGCTTGGTGAATATCTGCGCGCTGTGGGGTTCGAGCTCCACCAGCACAACACGCTTGTCCGATTGGCGGTATTGCAGCACCAGGTCTGCACGGTATTTGCCGATGCGAACTTCGCTGTAGACCGCTGCCACATGGGAATCCAGTACTTGGGTGTGCTGCTTGAGGAAACGGTGAAGGTCTTTTTCACGCGTGCCGACCCGGCCCAATAGCTGGCACAACTCAATGAAGTTGCGCTCAAACCTTGCCGACTGAGAGACCTTTGGCCCAAGCGCTGTTACCTTGCGTTGCAGCAAATGTTGCTTGTCGACGCTGCCCCGGCGCGAGCGATTGTCCCGGCGAGTGACGCCTATGGGCGGTATCAGCTCGCGCCCCCCTACCTCCATTACCTCGGCAAGCGGCTGGTCGAAGGCACCTACAATCACTGCTTTCACCCGCGTCAGGCCAAGCGCCCTGCATGCCATATAGACGATATAGTCATCGTCCATGACCAGCGCGCCGTTCTCTTCGTACAAAAGGATATCGGTGGTTCTAGCATGGGTGATGAACCGGCTAATGTCCTCATCCGGGATACGCAGTGCATAGTCAATGTCCCGAGGCTGCACAATGGCAAGGTCTACCCTGACCCGCGTACACGCCACCTGACCATGGTAAGCACGGGTAATGAGCTGCACCAGGTACGGGTTGTCGCGAGGGCGGTCCTTGCGGTTATCGACGATCGAATTCAGCGGCAGTACCGGATAAAGGTATTTCTTGTATTGATACAGGCATTGCAGAAGGAACATGATGTGCGCCACCTGCACGGCGTACTCGCGCTCGAACCGGACCCAGCCTTCTTCCGTGCACATGGAAATGAATGGCTCCGGTCGAGTGCTCGATAGCTGCAGGTTCAATTGCCCCACCTTGCCAGACAACCCTTCGCGCCCAAAAACCGTAATTTCGAACAGAACTCCGCCATCCACCATTTCCGAGCGCCTGAATAGGACACCACAGGGCCGGCCCTCGAAGGTGGAGGAGACAAAGAACTCGCGATCTAGCTTTAACTTTTCTAGGCGATGAAGATCGCGCAGTACTTCGTCGGGGGTAGGCAACTCCGAATCGGCCACCACCAAATCTTCGTTGATCACGAACATTGCACGGGCTATATCGCCGATTAGGGGATTCTTGCGATAACAGTTACGCACCCAACTGACGATCTCATCGACATCGGGCGTACGATGCTCGCCTTGCACGATTTCACGCAGGGTGCCTTGGCGGACCTGCTGCAGCATGGGTTCGGTACCAGGAGGAAGGTCGTTTTCGCTAAGCGATAGCCTGGTATCCGTTGCCAGCGAACCGTCCATGTAATGTGCTTCCAGCTCTTGCATCCGGGCTTTCCTTAGGTGTTGAACGCAGGGTGCGAAACACCATTAAGGTATCACCTCTGCTACCACCTGCTACATTGCCGACTATCCTTCGCGCTAGGGTCGTAGTTCGGTGAGAGGATAATTCTGAAAGATAGCCGAACCAGCATACAACAGGGGGCGCATCCTCTTTTGGCCGATTGCTGCCTTTCACCACAGTCCGCTATGGGTCGAAAACGGTCTCTCCTGAGCGACTGCTTTTGGCCGTTCTCTGCCGATCGCCACTACGGCGTGTTCTGGTCAAGTCGAATGCAAACGGTTGGTGAGCACGGATGCAATTTACTGCTCAGTGGCAATGCCAATGGCTGGTTAAAGCCATGCAATTACGCACTGACCTCCCGTTTCCTGATGGGAAAAGTGGCCTTAGCAAAACTTAGCAACTTGCGGACATGGGGCTCGACCATTCTCGCGAAGCAAAACCAGGTCTTTTGGCCGAAATATTGACGCGTTTGTAGATTGCTAATATTAGCAATCTGTTCACCTTGCGATGTTGCGCAAGTTGCGCCTGATGAAAAAACAACCCGCAACCCACCTTAACCAAACTTAACGGCTTGCGGACATAGGGCTAGTGGAGGCCTAGACCAACATGGCCTCCTGCAAGCCCACTCAGACTTACTCTGTGGCGAAAAAGCGTGGCGCTGCAGCCGCAATTTCGTCTAAGTAAGACTGTATCTCAGGATCATCCGAGTTGCTCTGTGGGACCACAATACCGTGCAGTTGCGCACGTAAGTTGGCCCAGCGAGTGCGCAGAACCTGCCAGTTATGCTCATCGTAAGTGCCTTGGAAAATCACCGGGCGCACAACAATCCGTGGAATCTCGGCATTACTCTCGATGGCGCGGGCCAGTTGCTGCTGCCAGAAGCTGCCAACCCGATCAACGCGACCAATTTGCTGCTCAACCACGCCGGGGTTCCACTCGGGATGAAGCAAGATCACGGTTTTGCAGGCTTCATGCAGGTTCAACCCCTCGCGACCAACCATTGATTGCGCCACTAGCGCCTTGATTGAGCTGTGCGGACGATTAAATGCCAGTTGCATCATGCGTCGGCTATGTTGGCTCGTGCCGCCGTACATCAAACGGGCAAACGTGCCTTGACTGCTGCCGTACTCATCTTTTAGGCGCTGCTGTAAATGCGGCCACAAGCGTTCAGCTTCCTGCTCATCGAGTTGGCCATCGCCGTCCTGATCGCCTTCATTGCGTTCGCACAAGGCCTGCATCAGATCGGCAAAGGCTTTGGCATAACGCTCAGGACTTAGCAACTGGGCCGACTCACCCAATTGCTCGGTCAGGGCACGGCTAACCAGCGCTAGGCTGTGAGAGTCATCTTCCCCCTCTTGGGCATTGACCAACATGCTGCAAAATGCACCGTAGAGGCTATGCACGCGGGGTTCGAATTGCTCCCGGCGAAAACCCTCTTCGAGCAAACCAGGCAGACTATTGCGCTGGCTTTGCCGGCGCTTTTGCAACTCGCGGTATTGCTCGGCTAATGCGGCGTCCAGGAAATCCAAGCGTAAGCCCGATTGCAACTGCTGATGCGCCGCGCGCACCGCAGGCCAATCGCTCTCATGGGCACCGCCATCAATTTCACCATGCACCTTGGCTTGAGGCCACGATTGGCCTGTCGCGACTGCGCGTAACATGGCACGGGCATTCAGCAGCTGCATTAAACAAGTCAATGGTCGAGTAAAGCGCCCAAAGACCAGGGCTTTTTCACCACGTTCAATGACCTCTTCAATGGCTTCTACTGCTGCCAAGGTCGCCGGATGGTTAAACAGTACCTCATCGCCATTTGTATCTACGAAGGGTTGCTGCATAACCCTGTTCCACCATTGCGCACGCTGCAGGCGTTTGAGCTCTGCGGAGCTTTGCGAGGCTTTGCCTATCGCAGCCGATTGATTATCCGCCAACTCATCGGCTTCGCTGTCTTGCTCGGCAACATAACTGTGGCTATCGATTACAGCAGCGAGACCATGGCCATTACCCATCGTCAGGCGTAAGCGTTTAAGCTGTTCATTCTGACCATCGCGCAGGCCAACAGTCACCACCGACAGGGCTTCGGCCGCGCAAACGGCCTGCCGCCAGGCGGGATTTAGCGTTGCCACATCAATAGCAATGTCGCTCTCCTGCCGATAGGCGTCATGGGACAATTGGGTAGCCTTTACAAACTGCTGTACGGCTTGGTCCTGTCGTTTGTCACGGCGCAAGACGAAAGGCGACAAAGTCTCCTGAAAACTTGCAGCCGCAGCAGTATAGGCGGCTCTGATGGTCGCATCGGTAGGGGTGGCACGGACCTTTTGCACTGCATAGGCATAAGCCGTTACGGAGCTTTCGACGACCTGCAATTGCTCAGGCTTGAGTTCGATACGACGGAGGATTTGCTGCCATTGACTGACATCCAATTCAACTGGAGTCGCAGTCATCGCAAAGCGCCGGACATCATGGGTTGCCTGGATCAAGCGGCCAAGCAGGCCGGAAAGGCCACTGTCGTCATTACGACTTTTGTGCGCCTCGTCGATGACGACCAGATCAAAGTGGCCCAAACCCAAGCCGACTGTTTCTTCGAGGCAGGGACGGAGTATTTCATAGCGTTTGTATTCACTTGCATCCAAGGCGCCCGGCCATGGTGTACGACTTATTAGCGCGTCCATTTGCTGATACAGCGGATGCTGTGGGTCTGCCGGTATGGCGCTACAGATGCTGGCAGCAGCATTTTTTATTGATGTGTACTCAGCCCAGGAATAGTTGAGGGCCTCTTCTTGAAAGTAACCACGCGGAAAACGCCCTTGGGTTCTCTTACGCCAATGGGCATAGACCTCAGGCAGCAATGCCCAGCGCCATACAGCCGAATCTTGACCCAAGCGCCAGTTAGAAAAGCCGTGAGAAACCATGACCACTGATTCAGCAAACCATGGTTTCTGCTCTGCAACCTGCTCCGAATCCCAGGCCGAAATGTATTGCCATAGGCTGCGCAGTAAAGGGGCAGCTTTGACCTCCCCACGGGTTAACTCTTCCTGCCATTGGTAACCCAGTACTGGCGGCACCAACACTGCAATACGGCCACCGGCGGCAACCACTGCTCGGATCACCGCAACGGCGATGCGGGTTTTGCCCATCCCGACTTCATCCGCCACGATTACCCCGTTATCCGGCAATCGTTTGGCCAATGCACGCACACTGGCGCACTGTCCCTGATTTAGCCAAGGGTTTGGGTTTGTACCTGGGTCCTGCTGCTGAACGAGTTCAAGCAACTTGTCTGCAACAACCTGCCATCCTTGAAATTTATGGATCATTGCTGCTCTCCAATCTGGCACAGGTTTGCTACATCCCAGGAGGTCTCGATACGGGCAAGCATGGCAAGATAATCAGCGCCCTCAGGGCTCGACGCCTGCTCGGCAAAATTTGGCAAGAATGCAGCTTGGCGCAACGGGCTTAGAGGGTTGAGGCGCATAGACCGGAATACGCTGATGACTGGATCCTTAGCGACTTGCAGCAGAGACTGTTCTAGCCGCGTGCACCAAGCCAACCAGTCGAGCGGGTGAAGTTCTACCTGCCTGGCAGCTATCTGCTCAATGAGCGCCATCATCCGACGAATCGGGTAGCCGGCAGTGCTGACATCATCCCCTACAGCAGCCCCGGCCTGCCCCGTACTGGCTGCACTCTCTTCGAGCTCATTCAGCGACTGGTCCTCATCCACAGCGGCCTGCGGGAAATTGGCCAGCTGCCACCAGACCTCATCCAGATCCAGTTCAGGCATAGGTGTTGCGGCTAAGCGCCCGGACTCATCGAGTACGGGCACCACAGCGCTATGCACCTGCCCAGCAATTGACCATTGAATTGTCACCACTCGAGGTGGATGACCAAGCCATTGCCACACACCGGACTGCAGGTTGGCGCATCCGGCACCGTTGGCATCCAGCAGCGTTACTGGCACTTCGGTTTGCTCAGGGGCACACAGTAAACTGCCCTCCTCGGCCTCTTGCCAGTTCAGCCATGCAAGCGGCGCGGAAAGCGGGCCATCGTCATGTTCTGGCATGGGCTCACCGGCAGACAATTGCTCAAGCGCGGAAATAACCGTATCCCACTGAACTGGTAGTAGGTTAGTAATTATCCGTGTCGTGTTGGCACCCCCCTCTGCGCGCCAATACAATCCGTCAGGACTAAGCAGTATGCCAGCCTCAAGGTTACCGCCTATATTTGACATCGGGCTGGCAAACCCTGGACCAGTCAAGTTTCCCGACCCCAGGTAAACCCAGGCACTGCTGCAGCGCGAACTGTCTTCCCGGGCGTTGGCGGAGAAAATAAACTTGGCATGCAGCGAACGCGGCGTAACCGAACCAAAAATCTCAGTATTTTGCGCAGCTGCGCGAACGATGTAGCCAGCCGACTGCATAGCACTCAACCCTTCGGCAACGGATTGACATGCTCCCGGGTTAACGAAAACGTCGACTTTAGGGCGAGCAGTTAATAGACCAGAGTCTTTCAACATTGAGGTGATTTTGCTCAGCACCGAGGGCAGTTGCCCTTGGCCATTAACGCCTTCAAAAAAACCCGAGCCCATACCAAGATAATTACGCTTAACGTCGGAGGCATGCTGTTTGATCAAAGGCACCAATTGCGCAAGCAAAGACTGTTTGCGGTTATCAAAATAACGCGAGGGTGCATTCGCCGCGTGACCAGCGACAATACCTAACCAGCCACTCAGCCATTGCATGGACTGCGCTGTTAAAGAAGCTGACTGGTGACGAGATTTGGCATGCAGAATCCGTGTATCGAAATAACCGCTAAGCCACGTTAGCATCTGCCAAGCTGCAGTAATGTCCGTGCAGTTTTGCCCAAGCCAAGCAGGCTGCTGTTGCACTTCCTCACTGCTGCATTCAATGCACGAAACGAGATCAAGCGACTCGGTAACAGTTTGGACCGTCCAGTTACCTGTGGAGACGATCAAGCGCAATAGCCAGCGATGTGGTTCTTTTTCATGGCGAAAGCCCAGCACCGCCACTTTCGCATGCAGCAAAGCAAAGGGCTTTTTTTGTTCTGAAGTGAAGATCAGATGAGCAACCCCTGGAGCGTCCGTCAAGGCGATAGGTGCGTGCGCGGGGTCGAGCATAAGCGCCAATGCCAATTGTCCCTGATGGGCACGCTGTGCGGTGGTTTGCCGGGTGAAACGCTCGGCGGCCTGATCGAGAAAATTGCAATCGGCGGAATAACCACACAACCAACCAAAACTGCCCAAATAGTGATCAGGAGCTTCGAAATGATGCAACAGAGATGGTGTGCTCATCATGATTCTTCACTATGTGGGAGTGGGGCTGCGCTGAGCCATGTATCTAGATCGCCATGCAGGTCAGCGTTCAAAAAGAACAAATTGCTCATGCGGCTCGACATGCCTGTGGGCCATTTCAAACGACGCTGATCAACTTCTTCCGGTGGCGTTTCAGACTCAGTACTGTTAACACTAGGAGCGCCATCGAATGCAGGGCCTGGCAAAACAACGGAACCCATCAGGCGCAACACACGTCCATCGCGCTCCACAAGGTGACGAACAATTGCTGCATCAGCTTCAGCACTGCACTCGCGACAGAACTGAAAGGCCGCGGGCTCGCTATGACCCAACGCCTTGTACGTAGAAGCCAGCTGACGCAACTCAGCGAGTGCCACCAGCACCGACTGCGGCAAGGTTGCGGTGCTCAAGTCAAAAGATCGGCCATTTTGTAAGGTCCCGAGATGCGACTCGAGCGCATCGAGTACCCCTAGACTCTGATCACGCAGCGCAAAAAAGGCAGCGCCAGTTCGTAGGTCATGCCAATGCTCATCATCGAGCATGGTTGGGCGGCTATTCCAACTGAGAGCTTGCTCCGGTTGCTGACGCAGCCCTTCAACCCATTGCAGGGCTTTACGCCGGCGTAGCTTGCTGGCATGCGGCTCACTTTCGCCACCGCTGTGTAGCACATCGGTAAGCAGGCATCGTAATGGTTCATCCATAGGCTCAAGTGGTGATAAGGCCTTATAAAAAAAAGCCTTATAACGCCCGGTATGCGCCTCACGCCTACCTTGGTTCCAGAGGTAAATATGATCGAAGATTTCCCGGCCATAGCCGCCATTGGGTTTATCGCCCAAATCAAATCGGCGTAAGCAATGCTCACTGAGTTGGTACTGGTTAAAACGTGTCGCATCCGACTGCACCAAGCCCAATACAGGCAGCACCTGCACCGTTGCCATACGCATTGGCTGGGTCACATAAAATCCAGGTTTGGATACCGATTTGAAGGATAAATCGCTGACGCCTCTAAGCTTGGTAGCGCCGCGTAGGCGTGAATCGGTCTGCCATTTATTGCCATCAAGTGCTAGCCAGCAAGCTAAGGCTTCAATTGCATTTGCGGCCTTAATGTTGGCGCTTTTTTGCCCCGTCGCTTGACTTCTACCTGCCAGGGCAATACCTAAGACCGCATACCAAAGCTGTTTCCCGTACCAGACACCTCCAATCCCAGGCACCGCCTGCTCATTAAAAAATCGAACCGTTGCCCCCAAACCTAGAGTGCGAGCACGCCGTGCACTCACCACTGTGTCAGGCCCCAGCAAGCCCCATTTCATTCCATTCATTTCAAGGCCTTATTCGAGGGAGTTCAACATCACAGCCATCTGCTCACGCATATCTATCAGATACGATGGGTTGACCAACGCAGCCAATTGCTCTCGCGTCTCGTCCATCGATGAGACGGCTCCAAGTCTTTTCAAAAGGTTTTTGCTATTGCCAGTCATGAGCAAATCTCTGTCTATTCAGCTGTATTCGCTAGAGATATCTATTGAGTAAGCGGATCAATATTGAGTACGTCAGCCAAGTTTTCTGGACTGAGTGGGCAGCGTCTGCATCCTTGTCAGGGGCGGACGGTGCAATACGCGAAAAGGGTAAATTTTCACCTGACTGTACGCGACGAGCCAGATAGACGCTGACAAAAATGCTCAGAAATGGAAGCCTTCAAATTGATTGACGTGCCCGGACTGGGTTGATTGAAGACCTTCGCGACGGGCCGCAATCGGCTGTGGATTCAACTGGTCGATGCAACAGATTGGCATCATCACTATAGACAGCAGGGTTTGCCATCAACTTGCCGTGTTTCTCTCTGGGCAGTGTCGCGTTTGCCGTGCCCACGTCTAAGCTAGACAACGACTTACATCGCGACTGATATGTCGACTACTAGGAATTGGACCGCTTATGAGCCGACGTGAATCGAATACCATGAGATCGGCTATGGCGCAGCTAGTCGCAATCGCCTTATGGTCGCTTGCATGTGAGAGCGCGTTTGCAATGACCTTTGACGTGGTGACGATGAAAGGCGAACCCGCAATCCGTGGTCGCGGTGAAATTGTTACTGGAGATGCCACTCGCCTCAAAGGTGTTCTGACGCCGAATGCCAAACACTCGTACGGATACTACACATTGATTCTGGAAAGCCCTGGGGGGAGCGTTCAGGCTGCTTTCGAGCTATCCCGGATCATAGATGCCCACTATGTAAATACCTATGTAGCCCCGGGCGGGAGGTGTATCTCCGCTTGCGCCGCAATTGTTTTCATCGCTGGACGAGAGCATGTAGCCGTTCCTGGGTCCTACCTCGGATTTCATGGCTGCTTTAACGCACAAACCGGAAGTATCGTCACTCTCTGCAACGAAGCGATTGCGGAGCACGCCATAGCTCATGGAACCGCATACGGTGCAGTGATGGCATTTATCGAGAAAATTCCATCCGCCGAAGTTGTCTGGATTAGCAGCCGCGAAGCTGATTGCTGGGGAATTAATCGGTATGACATCAGTCCGGAACCTGTGAACTACTTGCAGTGCGTCAGGGAGGGGTTCCGTCAATGAGTAAGCATGCCGCATTAGGTTGGGCGACAAAATCAATCTAGCGTGACGACTAACCCCTTCAAGGGGACTTTATGAATGGCTGCAAAGGGTCGGCTGCTGCCCTTCGTAACTGGTCGTTATCGACCTGATGATGCCAGCCGCTCGACAGAAGTCGCCATTCAATCCCGAGCAATCTTGTCATTTGCCAAGGCTTAAGGCAGGGTCGATACCACTGACATCTCTGCCAAAGGAGTCACTCCATGTCAAAGCTATATCCCAGTATCGATCCTGAGGGGCTGGTCGAGTACTCAGTGGTCTACACAGACCGCTCGCTCAACCACATGTCGCAGTCATTTCAAGGCGTGATGAAGAACATTTCCAAGACCCTGAAACAGGTCTACAACGCCCAGGCTGTTGCGGTGGTCCCGGGCAGCGGCACATTTGGCATGGAAGCGGTGGCGCGACAGTTTGCCACCGGCCAGCAATGCCTGGTGATACGCAACGGCTGGTTCAGTTATCGCTGGAGCCAGATCCTTGAGATGGGCAACATCCCGGCGGCCACCACGGTGCTGAAAGCCCGACCGGTCGACACGGGTCGCCAGGCTGCCTACGCCCCACCTCCTCTGGACGAGGTGCTGGCAGCCATTGAGGCGCAGAAGCCGCAGATTGTCTTCGCCCCCCACGTTGAAACATCATCAGGGATTATCCTGCCCGACGAGTACCTGCGGGCCGTCGGCGACGCCGTGCATGCGGTGGGTGGCCTGTTCGTACTGGACTGCATCGCCTCAGGCACGATTTGGGTTGATATGCACAAATGCGCCGTCGACCTGCTGATCAGCGCACCGCAGAAAGGCTGGAGCGCCTCCCCTTGCTGCGCCCTGGTGATGCTCAGTTCCCTGGCCCTCGAACGCATCGAGCAGACGCAGAGCAGCAGCTTCGCCTGCGACCTGAAAAAATGGCTTCAGATCATGCAGGTCTACGAACAGGGCGGACATGCCTACCATGCGACCATGCCCAGCGATTCCCTTGCGCGATTCAACGAAGTGATGAAAGAGACGCAAGCCTACGGTTTCGACAAGGTCCGCGACGAACAACAGGCGCTGGGTGATCGGGTGCGCGCCATGTTGACCGGCAAAGGCATCAAAAGCGTGGCCGCAGCCGGCTTTCAGGCCCCTGGCGTCGTGGTGAGCTACACCGATGATGCCGACATCAAGAACGGCAAGAAATTTGCCGACCACGGCCTACAGATCGCCGCTGGAGTGCCGTTGCAATGCGACGAGCCGGCCGACTTCCAGACCTTTCGCATCGGCCTGTTCGGACTCGAAAAGCTGCAAAATATCGAGCGCACGGTCAGCACCCTCGAACAGGCACTGGATGAGGTGATGGAGAACTAAGCCGGCATCTTGCCTGCTGCACATACCGAACTTGTGAATTCCAGGAAGTCATCCTGCCCTGGGCACTGCCGACCCATGGCGTTGATCTACGAACATGACGCTGGTCGTCCGGACGTCATGTTGGGACCATAAGGGAAAGCCCGTGCACGCGTCTTACTGACGCGTGTGCTCTTCAGCGCGATCAGAGAAGGTTTCCAATGAAGCCTTTCACGGGGCGGGTGATTGGCGGCTGTATGATTTGGATCGATTCAAAGCTGACGGTGGGGATAGGCGGAAATCGGCCAGAAGCGGACAGTCGTCCCAGGAATCTGCGAGCCACAGCGCTAATTGGCTTCCAACTTATCGCGCACAAATTCGATAAACCGCTGGGTCTTGGCAGGCAGTAGCCGCGTTTCAGTGAGGGCATACACTGATACTGGCGACGCTTGCCACTCCGGCAGAATTTGTCGCAATTTGCCCTCGGATACGTCCTGTGCGGCGATCCCCTCCGGCAGCAGTGTGATCCCCAAATTCAATGACGCCAGACGCCTCAGCATCCCAACGCTGTTGAGTTCGAAACGTCCACCGACATCGACCTGCTCGGTTCCACCTTTTCCCGAAAGCGTCCAGCGATCCGAACCTGGGCCCCGTAGTCGCAAGCATTCATGGTGGGGCAGATCCGAAGGCGACTGCGGTTCGCCCGACGTTTCCAGGTATTGGGGAGATGCATACAAAAAGCGCTGAAGGCTCGCCAGTTTTCGCGCGATTAGATTCGAGTTGGCAGGCTCACCCATGCGGATCACAACATCGACCGGTTCGCTGATCAGATCCACCTGCCGTGGGGTGAGGTCAAACTCAAAGCTGATTCCCGGGTAAAGCTGAGCGAACTCTGCAATCAGCGGCGCCAAATAGACATTGGCGAAATCCACGGGCAGTGACGCCCGCAACAAACCGCTGGGCCTAGCCAGCATCTCGCCTAATTGCTCATGCGCAAGTCTCGCTTCGTCGACGATTCGTTTGCAGCGTTCGTAGTAAAGCTGCCCGGCCTCGGTCAGCTCGATCTTGCGCGTTGTACGGTGCAGAAGACGAAGACCAATGGCCTTCTCCAAACCGCTGATACGGCGCGAAAGAGTTGAGTTCGGCATATCGAGGGCCTCCGCTGCCCGTCGAAAGCTGCGCACTTTCACAACCTCGACAAACAACGCCATGTCATTGAGATACTCCAACGCATTGCTCCATCAGTGGATCAGTGATTTCAATTTTACCGGATTTATCCCGGATTCGGATTGATCAATCATAGTCACATCACCACTGAGGAACAGCGCAATGAACTCTCTTTTTTCCGAAGTCAAAGTAGGCCGTTACACTCTCTCCAACCGGATGGTCATGGCGCCCATGACCCGCTCGCGCTCTGATGATGCTGGCGTGCCCTCTGACTTGGTCACCACTTACTATTTCCAGCGCGCTTCGGCGGGTCTGATTATCAGCGAAGGCGTTTTCCCGGTTGCCATGGGCAAGGGCTACGTTCGCACGCCAGGCATTGAAACCGCAGAACAGGTGGCGGCCTGGAAGAAAGTCACCAAAGCCGTTCACGCTCGCGGCGGTCGCATCTTTATGCAACTGATGCATTGCGGACGTGTGTCGCACCCGTCCCTGCTGCCGAACGGTGCACAGCCTCAGGCCCCTTCCGCGATCAAGGCGGCGGGTCAGACCTATACCGCAACTGGTCTGCAAGATTTCGTCACTCCACACGCGCTCACCGTTACCGAGATCACCGAAGTGATCGCCGGTTATCGCAACGCTGCACGTCTGGCGATTGAAGCCGGTTTCGATGGTGTTGAGCTACATGCGGCCTCGGGCTACCTGCCAGAGCAATTTCTTTCCACTGGCAGCAACCAGCGCGACGATCAATACGGTGGCTCGGTCGAAAACCGCGCCCGATTCGTTCTGGAAGTGCTCGCCGCCATGGTCGACGAAGTGGGTGGTGATCGCGTAGGCATCAAGATTTCTCCGGAGATGAACTTCAATGACATCGTCGACGCCAATCCGCAGGAAACCTACACCTACCTGGTCTCGCAATTGCGCGATCTTGAACTGGCATACCTGCACGTGGCCCTGTTTGGTGCCAAGTTCGATTACCACGCAGCCCTTCGCCCTCTGTTCGACGGCAGCTACCTGATCGGTAGTGGCCAGACCAAAGACAGCGCTCAGTCCCTGATTGCCGGGGGCAAAGCCGATGCTGCCGTATTCGGCGGCGCGTTCCTCGCCAACCCGGATTTGCCGAATCGCTTCCTTGTCGGTGCTGAGTTGAATGTACCGAACAAAGACCTCTTCTACGCCCCTGGTGCGGAAGGCTACATCGACTATCCAGCCATGTCCGAAGGGGCATAAGGAGACCGTCATGTCATCCAGTGCACGTTTGCAGCGCATGAACCACGGCAGCCAATTCAGGGCCTTCAACCTGCGTGGCGACCAGCACGCAAAACCTATCGATCCATTTCTGGGTGTTGACCATGCCTGGATCAACGGGCCGACGTTCCCCCCACACCCTCATGCAGGTTTTTCAGCGGTCTCTTACCTGTTTCTGGATTCAGAAACAGGTATCGACAACCGAGATTCGCTGGGCAACCGCAACTTGATTCAACCGGGTGGGCTGCACTGGACGGCAGCAGGACAAGGCATTGTGCATGAAGAGGTTCCGGCAGAGCCCGGCAAGACCGTCCACATGCTTCAGATCTTCATCAACTTGCCGGAGCAGAAACAGGGCGACGTGCCATTTGTGTTGAGCCTGGAAACTCAGGACGTGCCCGTTATCTACAAATCAGGGGCAAAGATTCGTGTACCGCTGGGCAGCTTCGAGGGAGCAGTGTCTCCCCTGGCAACGCCTACAGAAGTCCGTCTTTTGGATATCTCGCTAGAAGCCGGCAGTGAAGTCTCGATCTCGGTTCCAGAAGGCCACATCGCCTTTGTGATGCCCATCGATGGCGAGACTTCGGTGGACGGCCAACCTTTCGATCTGGGTGAGCCGAAGGCTGCCGTAAACCTGCCACAAACGGCAGATCGGGTCGTGACCCTGGCTGCAAACAAGGGTAACGCCAAGGCAGTAATGTTTTCCGGCGTTCCGCTGAACCAGCCTGTGTTTTGGCAAGGGCCACTGGCGCTTGCCTCCGCAAGCGCTTTGGTCAAGGCGGTCTCCGGATACCAGCGCGGCTCATTCGGAAAGCTGCAAGCTGCCAATTGATGCAAATAATCCCCAACCGGGGTGATGTACCCCAAATAATCCCTAGGAGAAAGACCATGACGTACGAAAATTTCAGTGCCGACAATGCTGCCCTCCTGCTGATCGACCATCAGGTCGGCACCATGGGGTGGGCGAAATCCATGCCCTTTGAAGAACTCAAACGCAACGCGCTGATGCTGGCCAAAGCCGCTCGCATCCTTAAGCTCCCTGTGGTGCTGACCTCCAGCATGGAAGAGCACGCCCAAGGGCCATTGCTGAGCGAGCTGGAAGAGATCCTCCCGACCGAATTTGCCGGTCGCATCAAACGGCTGGGCATCGTCAATGCAATGGACGACGAAAAATTCGCCGCTGCGGTGAAAGCTACAGGTCGTAAAAAACTCATCATCGCTGGCGTAACCAACGACGTCTGCACGGTGTATCCGGCGCTGTCGCTGGTACGCGATGGTTTCGAGGTTCAGGTCGTGGCTGACGGTGGTGCTTCGCCTACCGCCATGGCTGATGACATAGCCTTGCGCCGCATGGATAAAGCCGGTGTAACACTTACCACCACCAACCAGCTAATTGCTGAATTAGCAGGCAGTTGGGCTACGCCAGAGGGCGGCCAGTTGGTTCAAGTGCTGATGGAAGCATTTGGCGACTAATTCACCGCTCATGGCCGGAGGAGTCGGTGTCACGGTTCCTCCGGTCAAATGCTGATGGGCGGTAAGGTGACAATCGGCGATCACAACCTCTGCAAACGAGTTGGCAACAGCTCTGCAAAGCCTCCACCTTGGTGGCGCATTCAATACACATGAGCTGTAAGAATCAGGAACTCGCCCGAGCGAGAAGGAATACGGTCAAGTGGTATGGGTCATCAGCGTCTGCTTTGGGTTGACAGCAGTCCTTGGTGGCTGGCAGCAATCGACCAAAAATGGAAACTTGGTTCGCACAGCTTTTACGCATTCAACCGAATCTGAAACGCGTCGTTCCAGTGACTTCAGAAAAGGTAAGGGCAGGATTTTTACCCGCCCTCCCCCGGTTGCCTAACCTCGCAGGAAAGCGAGCAAATCGGCGTTGATCGTATCGGCGTTCGTTGTAGGCATTCCGTGTGGGTAGCCCGAGTAGGTTTTCAGCGTGCTGTTCTGCAAGAGTCTGGCTGACAAGGGCCCGGAGTTTTCATAAGGCACGATCTGATCATCATCACCATGCATCACCAGCACGGGGATCTTGATGCTCTTCAGATCGTCGGTAAAGTCGGTCTGGGAAAAGGCTACGATCCCGTCGTAATGTGCCTTTGCACAGCCCATCATGCCTTGGCGCCACCAGTTCAGGATGATGCCTTCAGACGGTTTGGCGCCCGGGCGGTTGTAACCGTAGAAAGGTCCCGCTGGAACGTCGTGGTAGAACTGTGCACGGTTGGCTTTGAGCTGTGCCTGCAAGTCATCGAAAACCGACTTCGGCAAGCCACCTGGATTAGCCGGGGTCTGAACCATCAGCGGAGGCACGGCGCTGATGATGGCGGCCTTGGACACTCGGTCTTCGCCGTGGCGAGCAATGTAATGAATGACTTCACCACCGCCGGTGGAGTGCCCCACATGGGCTGCGCCCTGCACGCCAAGATGATCGACTACGGCCGCGACGTCATCGGCATAGTGATCCATGTCGTGCCCGTCCCAGACCTGGCTAGATCGCCCATGACCGCGTCGGTCGTGTGCAACCACCCGGTAGCCGTTCGCCAGGAAAAATAGCATTTGCGCATCCCAGTCGTCCGCGCTGAGCGGCCATCCGTGATGGAAAAAGACCACGGGGGCATCGCGTGGTCCCCAGTCTTTATAAAAGATCTCAACACCGTCCTGCGTAGTGACATAACCCATGTTCGCATCTCCCGAATGAAATGGAGGCCATGACCAGAATCGTGTACTGATCGTGCCCCTTGTTGAACAAGTGCAGCCCACCCCATAGGCGGTTCTGAGACGGGTCCTGGTCTGGCTTTCGCCTATCCCTGCATTCCATGGCGTTTGAGCAACGCATGACATCCGCGCCGCTTGGCCACCAAATCACTTTAGGTTTAAAGTCAACTTTAAGGTCAATGGTTTTCTGGGGGGAATATGAGAATAGGCGAACTGGCGAAAATCAGCGGATTGGCGCCTTCACGTATTCGTTTCTACGAAGCGAGCGGCCTGATTAAATCTGTCGTGCGCAAAGCCAATGGGTATCGGGACTACGCCCCTGACACAGAGTGGGTTCTGGAGATCATCACGGGCGCTCAGGCAGCGGGTTTTTCATTGGAAGAAATCCGACAATTACTGCCGATGAATGCGAACGGTTGGCAGCACGAAGAGTTGCTCAGCGGGCTCAAACGCAAGGTTGAGGAAATCGAAGTCCTGCAGCAACGGCTGGCCCAGAATAAAGCCCAACTTCTTCTGGTTATCGAGGGCATTGAAAGCAAGCCGGAAGGCATGGGTTGCGTGGACAACACGCAGTTGTTATTGCATCGTCTGCGAGAGGAAGGTGTGGCGGCCGCACCGCGCGGCCGTGATACCGCATCGTCCAAGTAAGGCGTCACCTGTCAGGCTTATGAGGCCTGACAGATTTTTGCCGGCAGGTTTAGTTAGTGCGTGTCAGCCAGTGCCGCTAACGGCTTCGGCGCGTAGAGCGCACTTTGGAATGCTGGCACGTATTCGTACTTCATCATTTTCCCCAGTTTCAAGGAGCGGATGTAGTTCGACAGGCTGCCGTCGCCCAGCGTGAGAGTTGCCGAATCCGCGCTCGTGCTGGAGCCGTGGCTGAGCTGGCGGGAAACAGCATACCCATAGGCTAGCCGGCCTTGGTGATCGAGATTGGTGAAACTGCTGGTGACGATATCGACGTCACTGGACAGGTCGTCGAGCTTCTGCGCTTTGAAGGACACGTCCACTTTGCCGGTCTCGCTATCGGTAATGTCATAGACCACCGATTGGGCATCTTCTTTGCGGTCAATCCCCGTCAGCCATTTCGGCAGGTTGTAACCGACGACACCACGAACCCTCGCAAGCTCTGTATTGACCGGCAACTTGAGTACATAACCCCAGAAGTCTCCAGACATCGACTGGCCAATCAGCGTGAACGGCCCCAGATTGGCTTTGCCCGGTTTGTTGGTGATGATCGATACCGCGACTTCGTTATAGGCGTCGTTATCGCAGTGCTCATAGGTGTACGCGGTAAACGCAATTAAACCTCGACCGGGCCAGATTTGCAGAGGCTGGGCGGCTGCCAACACTTCGGGTGGCATCAGTGCCCGGAGCTTGTCCAGATCTGCCGTATAGACAGCCGTTACGCGACTGTTCTGGTAGTAAAAGTTTGGGGAGAACGATTCAAAGCCTATGTCGACCTTGTTCTTCTCCAACCCTTTGAACCAGCCCAAATCAACGCCCGGTACTTCTGCTGCAATCACCGACAAAGGAGGGTTGGAGCGAAAACGATCGTACAAACCGCCCTTGACGACGGGCACCTGGTGACCGGCGATATCGATCATGGTTGTGTCGGTCGGGCTGGGCATTTCAGGCATTCCCGCCAACGCATGGTTGGCGAACGTGTTGAACAGCAATCCTGTTAAAACGGCGCTTGCGAGTTTCAATCTGTCTCTCTCCAGGTGATTGCATCTGCTTGATGGCGTCGGCCAGGGCCGGCTTCTGAGGCCGGCTTGAAATCACCTTAACGTTAAACTGAACTTTAAGGTCAAGCGCTGGAAAGGCAGATTTTCAGTTTGTTCGCAGCAGCGTTATCAACGTGCCATCGACCAGGATTCAGCGATTCGAGATTGAGGGTTTTGGCCCTCCATCGGTGATGGCAAAGCTCACCCTCCTGTCCTCAAATGAGTCCATATACGGTCACCCAGAAGCTCAACCACGGACCAAATAGGCCCCTGGCGGAACCCGATGTCGCAGCTTCTTGCATTTTCCGGGTGCGGGCTGATGCCCCGGTGGGCGATCCGGGAACCAGATTCGGCATTTACCCGGCGGCGGCCAATGGCCCCGGGGAATCTCGACCGCATCGTTTGTACCCGCAGGCTCGGTGGAAGCCATTTGCATGTTTCCTTCGGGCCCCGGCCTGCCAACCATAGGCGAGTCCAATACCGGCGCTGCCTCTGCGCGAGCGAAACTGCCAGCGTCGCGCCCCGCATTCTGAGCAGGTTGTTCAGCAATGCTGATTTCTTCTTCGCTGCGCCTTTGGGTCTCCACTGCCGGTTTGTTCAGTACTGCGACCCTGTCTGCGTCGGTACTGGGTGAGATACCGAAAGCCTGGGCCTGCTGCGCAGCCTGTATCAATTGCAAGTTGCGGTTACGTAACTCGACGTTACGCCCCACCCGAATGTTAGAGCGCATCGCCAAGTTTTCAGCCTGCTGGTACTGCCCCTGCTGAAGACGCAACACACCGAGGTAATGCAGCGTCGCCGGATTGTTCGGCTGGATATGCAGGGCTCGCTCCAGCGTGGCGGCAGCCTGGTCCAACTGGCCATTTTCATACTGCCGCGAGGCCGTTTCGATCAGGGTGGTTGATGCGCTGTTGCTTTGCGCTGTCGCTCTTCGCTCAGCAGCCACCGAATAAAGAGACGCGCTGGCGCAGAACACCAGAATGAAACCTGTCAGAAAACGTTTGGTTGGCATCAGCGGGCGAACTCGATTGATCTCTCATGGCACGATCGTACAACCGACCACAGCACTCGATACAGGGCCCCAACTGACCTGCCCGGCAGCCTGAAGTTCCCGCTGCAACGACCAGCGTAACCCGTGTTTTTTTGCCACCTCATCACTAAGCGTGAGGGTTGATGCAACTCAAAAGCGCTGGTGATATCGATCTTGAACTGCGCACCGATCCTGGTGGGCGGCACCTCAAGCGGACTGGCTACTTAGACATGACACCAATCCCTTGTAGGAGCTGGCTTGCCGGCGATAGCGGTGGGTCAGCCAACATATTTATTGACTGGACGGACGCCATCGCCAGCAAGCCGGCTCCTACAAGGGATCGGTGTGTGCTTTTGATTTTCACCACTCATCAGGCCGAGCGTTAGCTTGCCTTCAGCTTTTGATCTGAGCGCCCCCCTCGAGAGCATGCCGAGCCACAGCGAGGCACCGAACGAAAGGGCGAAACCGCCAGCCGCCATCATCGCAGCAACGGATAGGCCACCAACCTGACCATCGATTGGAAACAATAACCACCCGGTCGAATTCGGTCGCACCATTGACCTTCAGGAAGGACGCAATGCCATGGCTTATCTGTTCAAGCTGACGATAACTGCACGTCGCGCCGTGAGAGACGACCGCAATGGCGTCAGGCGAGCGCTGCGCCTGTTGCAAGAAGTCCATGAATATCGGGCGATCGGCGCAATACTCCAGATTAAGCGTCGGATTTGGGCGATGATCCTGCATCTTGGATTTATGCTCCGCACGATCTGTACGATATTAACGTCGTGCCCCGGAAATACTGACTGAGGTTAGCCCCCCCCTCACCTCAGTCTGCTACCTTTCCCCCGTTCATTGGGTACCCGGCATTCTGGAGACATCGCATGCGCCCTCTTCGTACCATCGCCCGCCCCTGGCTGCAATCACTGCTGTTGCTGGGCAGCGTCATAGCGGGCATGTCCAATGCCGAGCCGCGGCCCGGGCACATGGTCTATCTGCGCGCGATTGATCCGAGCATCGAGCAAGACATTCGCTACGCCAGCCCCCACAACTTCACCGGTCACCCACTCGACGGTTATGCCGCCGCCGAATGCCTGTTGACGCTGGACGCCGCCAGGGCGCTCGCACGGGTGCAAGCGTCGTTGCGCACGCAAGGCTACGGTTTGAAGGTGTTTGATTGTTATCGACCGAATCGGGCGGTGGCCGATATGGGCCGCTTTGCCACCGAACCGGGCGACCCACGTAAGGCCGAGTTCTACCCGCGTGTGGACAAGCAGGACTTCTGGCGCCTGGGGTATGTGGCGCGGGTGTCGAATCACTCCAGAGGCTCGACCGTGGACCTGACACTCACAGGGCCCAAGGCGTTGCCCGCCAGCACATGGACGCCCTCGGCCACGCAGGTCGATTGCACCGCCCCCTACGATCAGCGCTGGCATGACGGCGCACTCGACATGGGCACCGGCTTCGATTGCTTCGACGAGCGGGCGCATACCGCCAACCCGACGATCAACGCAACCGCGCAGGACAATCGCCAGCGGCTCGGCAGCGCCATGGCAAAAGAAGGCTTCTCCGGGTACTCGAAAGAATGGTGGCACTTCACTTATGGCAGCGCACAGGCACCGAACAACGTGATGGATTTCCCCATTACGCCGCTCGACGCCAACGCAGTACTCGACACCAGCCATCAGTTGATTGTGGTCACCACAAAAAACTGGGATGACCTGCAAGGCAGCGCCCAGCGTTATGAACGCGACGGGAACAGCTTCCGCAAATATGGCGAGGCGTTTGCGGTGGTGGTCGGCAAAAACGGCATGGCTTGGGGCAAAGGGGTGGACAACGTTGAGCCAGGCGCAGAACCCGTCAAACACGAAGGCGATGGAAAAGCGCCGGCCGGGATTTTCAAGCTGGGAACAGCGTTCGGTTACGAGACCAGCGCCGACACGAAACTGCCCTACCTCGCACTGACAGCGACCACCGAATGCGTGGACGACAGCCATTCCGGACACTACAACACCCTGGTCGACGGCGCGGCGATGCCCAAGGACTGGAACAGCTCAGAACGCATGCGCAGCGAAGAAGGCTATCGCAAAGGCATTGTCATCGAGCACAACACACCGGCGTCCCCCGCCTCGGGCTCGTGCATCTTTTTCCACATCTGGCGTAGCCCGACATCGCCGACGGCGGGTTGCACGGCCATGGATCAGGCGGACATCAGCCGATTGTTCGACTGGCTCGATCCGCAGCAGTCTCCCCTGCTGGTGCAAATGCCCGAGGCGCAATACGAGCATGTTCGCGAGCGCTGGAAGCTGCCGGAGCGTTGATCGGTCAGCCCTGCTTCAAATCCAGGCAATAGGTGTAGTAACCCGTATCGCGCACATAGCCCAAGGCTTCATACAACCGCTGCGCACCGTGATTGTCAGTGGCGGTTTCCAGCACCAGGCCTTTGGCGCCGCTCAACACCGCGAAGTCGCGCGCGGTGTTCATCAGCCGCGTTGCGACCCCGCGTCCTCGGGCGGCAGGCGCGGTGAACAGGTCGCCGAGCAGCCAGGTGCGATGCGCGTCGATAGACGAAAAAGTCGGAAACAACTGGACGAAACCCAGTGCTTCGCCGGCGGTGTCCCGGGCGAAGAAGATCACGGACTCATCCCGGGCAATGCGCTCGGCGATAAAGTGGCGGGACTGATTCAGGTTCGAAGGCTGACCATAGAAACCCCGATAGGCGTCGAAGAGGCTGGCGACTTGATCGATGTGCGTTGCGTCGGCGCGATGTACCTGAACATCCATCTCAATGGTCTCCGTGCGGTTCACGACTCATGGTAGTAGTACAGCTTGTTGATGATGACCCAGCGATCATCGATCTTCAGTAACGACAGGTAATCGGTAAACCTCATCCCTGCATAATCATCGATGATTTTTACGGCGGCGGCGTCGCCTGTTATGTCCAGGTCAATCACTTCCCAAAAAGGCTTCACCTCTTTTGCTGCCGGGCCTTCGGTTTTGATCGCGTCGATAAACTCATCAAGGGACAGCCATTCAAGCGCTTTTTGGAAGTGACCGATGATGCGACAAGACGGATGAAATGCCTTTCGCAACGAGGCTTCGTCAGCGAAGACCATACCCTCGACATAGTGTTTGACGGCTTCTTTGACAGACTCTTTTTCTGCGGAATCAGTTGTCATGTCTCACCTCCACTTCTGCTAACGCATTCTGGATTGTTCGCAAGGGCGCCCGCGAACGATCAGGTCGTTTGGTCGAACGGATCTTGCGGGCGATGTCTACAAACGGCGTGACGATCAGGCTGTAAACCGTCAGGTAACGCTCAGAATCCTGCTCACCGGTGCCGAACCGCAGGGCTTCGGGTTTCGACGTGGTGACGTAGAGCGTGCCGAACATCCAGTCCCACAGGGACAGGTTGATGCTGAAGTTCTTGTTGAAATGGTGCGGTGCGTCGCTGTGATGAATCTGGTGCTGGGCCGGGCTGTTCAGCACATGTTCGAACACCGGGCCGAACGACAGCCAGACATGACTGTGACGCAAGTTTCCCACCAGCCCGTTGAGGATGAACACCAGCCAGGTCACGCCGAACAAAGTATAGCGGCTGATCTCGCCGCCGCAGGCGTACCAGAAGACGCCGGCATAGGCGCCGATGCCGATGATCGTCGAGAGCTTTTCGACAATCTTTTCCACGAAATGAACCCGGCTGGCGGTCGCTGGAACCAGCACCGGCGCCGAATGATGGACTTTGTGGAATGCCCACAACCATTTGGAATGGAAGGCGCGGTGCGCCCAGTAGGCCATGAAGTCTTTCACCAGAAAAACGCCCAGCCCGTAGAGCAAGGACAGTGAAAGATTCTGCTCCACTTGCACCCGCGCGCCCCACAGGTTGGTGAAAAAGGCGATGTAGTCTCCGGAGCGCAGGACGAGCGGGTCCACCAGACCGACAATCGGCAACACCAACGCCACTTTCAGAATCGCCCGCACGAAGTAGTAGCGGTAATCGAGCAACGCCGAACGATGGAAATACACCCGACGCCCGCCGATGAACTGCCCGAACGACTGCGCGTCGGTGAGACCTCGATGTTTCCTGAACCGGAACAGGGCGTAAGCGATGCTGTAAGACGAGAACAGAAACAGTACACCCATGCGCCCATTCAGATCGAAAAGGCCCAGGAACTGGCGAGTGACGGGCTCAATCACCCACTCGGTCAGGCCGTTAAAAAGCAGCACAAGGGCATCCACCAGGAGCTTGCCTCCCTCAAAGAAAAGGTATTGAAATTTAACCGCAATAGAGAACGGTTCTTAAGTGTAGATTGAGTTCAAGCCTCTGCACATCCCCCCACTCAGAGATTGGATCTGCTTACTCGCCACAGGGTTTGCGACTGACGTAAAGTCGCGGGACTTACCGGAGGCCGACATGACCGAACCCACCCCCACGATCTACCTGTCAGATACATCCGACCGGGCGCTGTTCGACCGGATCGCCGATGAATTGCAGGTTTTCGATTAGAAAAAATCGATGGGGACGCACCCCAATCCGTAGGAGCCCGGCTTGCCGGCGAAGGCGTCCGTGAAATCGCCATCGCCAGCAAGCCGGGCTCCTACAGGGTTTGCGTGAACCCTAAATCTCCAACACCCTCGCGATTTGTAGGAGCCGGCTTGCCGGCGAAGGCATCCATGAAATCGCCATCGCCGGCAAGCCGGGCTCCTACAGGGTTTGCGTGAACCCTAAATCTCCAACACCCTCGCGATTTGTAGGAGCCGGCTTGCCGGCGATGGCGTCCGTGAAATCGCCATCGCCAGCAAGCCGGCTCCTACAGGGTTGGGCGGGGCCCGTCATCATGGGTGCTAGAAGGTGATGTCGGCGGCGGGTATCACGTCGATTCGCGCCACTGAACCGGTCAAATGCGCCAGGTCCTTGTTGTGCTCGGCGATGATGTCTTCGGCGGGGATGTTGCCGTTGTCGACCGTGGAGTGAGCGTCAGCCGCCAGCACCACGTCGTACCCCAGTTGCAGCGCCTGACGCACTGTGGCGTTGACGCAATAGTCGGTTTGCAAACCGCAGATGACCAGGCGTTCGAAATCCTGCACCGGCAGCAGCTTTTGCAGGTTGGTCTGGTAGAACGAATCCGGTGTGGTCTTGCGTACGTGCCAATCCTTGGGCGAGGTTTCCAGCCCTTCGGCCAGTTGCCAGCCGTCAGCGTTATACGCCAGCGGACTGCCGTCTTCCTCATGCTGGATCAGCACCACCGGAATCCCGGCCTTTCGGGCACGGGCGCCGAGCCCGTTAATGGTGTCGATGACACGTGAGATTTCGAAGCACTCGTACTCGCCCGTGCAAAGTGCTTGCTGGACATCGATGATCAACATTGCGGTGGTCATGGTTCCATCCTTGATCTGTCGTTGGATCTGGGGACAGAAACTAAATCCGTCCCCTTCCAAACACAACCCTCAATAACCGAGAGACAACCCGGTGTTACGACGCGGATCGTTCGCTCCGTAGAAACGGTTTTTGCCCACCGGTTTACCGTCCAGCGACGGCGCGCCGACCAGAATTGCGGCGATATGGTTAGCATCCTGCGGCCCGGCAAACTTGTGGCCCCAGCTTTCAAGCAGTTTCACCGTGTCCGGACTGGTGGTGAACGCCTCCAGGTTGGTCTCTTCCGGCAACCACTGCTGGTGGAAACGCGGCGCATCCACCGCCTCCTGAATGTTCATGCCGTAGTCGATCACGTTGAGGATGGTCAGCAAGGTCGCGGTGATGATGCGGCTGCCGCCAGGGGTGCCGACGACCATCACGACTTTGCCGTCCTTGGTGACGATGGTCGGGCTCATGGACGACAGCGGCGCCTTGCCCGGCGCGATGGCGTTGGCCTCCCCTTGCACCAGACCGTACATGTTCGGCACGCCGATTTTCGAGGTGAAGTCGTCCATCTCGTCGTTGAGGATGACCCCGGTTTTGCTGGCCATGACACCGGCGCCGAACCAGTCGTTCAAGGTGTAGGTCACCGACACCGCGTTGCCCCATTTATCGACGATGGAGTAATGAGTGGTGTTGCTGCCTTCGTGCGGCGCGACGCCGGGTTTGAGCTCGCGGGACACGCCGGCCTTTTGCGGATTGATGGCAGCGCGGATTTTGCTCGCGTAGTTTTTATCCAGCAGATGGGCGATCGGATTTTTCACGAAGTCCGGGTCGCCGAGGTAGCTGTTGCGGTCGACATACGCGTGGCGCATGGCTTCGATCTGGTAATGCATACCCTGCGCCGAGCGGTACCCCAGGTCTTTCATCGGGTAGCCGTCGAGGATGTTCATGATCTCGCAGATCACTACGCCGCCGGAGCTTGGCGGTGGTGCCGAGACCACGTGGTAGCCACGGTAATCGCACTCGATGGGGGCCAGTTCGCGGGTCTTGTATTTGTCGAGGTCGGCCTGGGTGATGATGCCTTTGTTGGCCTGACTGGAGGTGACGATCGCGTCAGCGACCCAGCCCTTATAGAAACCGTCGGTGCCCTTCTCGGAGATTTCCCGCAGGGTTTTGCCCAGGTCTTTTTGCACCAGTTTCTGGCCGACCTGCATCGGCTCGCCGTTGCTCAGGAAGATCGAGCCGGAATCTTTCATGTCCTTTTTGAAGACGTCGGTGGCGGACTCCAGCAAATCGACATCGCCCTGCTCCAGCACAAAGCCCTCTTCAGCGAGTTTGATCGCCGGGGCGATCACTTCCTTGCGCGGTTTGGTGCCGTAGGTTTTCAGCGCCAGTTCCATGCCGGACACGGTGCCCGGCACGCCGACAGCCAGATGACCACGGGTGCTGAGGTCCGGGACGACGTTGCCCTCTTTGTCGAGGTACATGTCGGCAGTGGCGGCCAGCGGGGCTTTTTCGCGGAAGTCGAGGAAGGTCTTGCGCCCGTCCGCCAGTTGGATGGTCATGAAACCACCGCCGCCCAGGTTACCTGCCGCGGGATACACCACCGCCAGCGCATACCCGACCGCGACGGCGGCATCGACGGCGTTACCACCGTTCTTGAGCACATCGACGCCCACATGACTGGCCAGATGCTGGGCAGTGACCACCATGCCGTTTTCGGCTGCAACGGGGGCGACGGAAGCGGCGTGAGCCGCCAGGCAACTGAGTGCCAATGAAGTCGCGATGAGCGATTTGGCAAAAGGTTCGAACTTCATGAGTCGGTCTCTTTTTGTTTTTAGGGTCGGTAAAAAAACAGAGAAAACGTTTCAAGAGCAGTACGCAGTATGGTCGGGATTGCGTATTGCGCCTCCCCGTCGAGGCAGTATGCTTGCCGCCTGCTCACCTGTTTTCGGAGTCCGCCCGCATGAGTTACACCTTCACCACCATGGCGTCGCCGGTCGGCGAGTTGAAGCTGGTTGCGAACGGTTCGAGACTGGCGGCCATCCTCTGGGAAAACGACACACCGAATCGCGTACGGCTCGGGCCGATGAGTGAGGCGGCGGACAACCCAGTCCTGGTGCGCGCGGTTCAACAGTTGCAGGAATACTTCGCCGGCACACGAAACCGCTTCGACCTGGAACTGGATTTTGCCGGCACGGACTTTCAGAAAAAGGTGTGGCACGCCCTGCTGACCATTCCCTTCGGCGAAACGCGCAGCTATAGCCAGATTGCCGAGCAGATCGGCAACCCGAGCGCAGTGCGTGCAGTGGGCGCGGCGAATGGCAAGAACCCGATCTCGATTATTGCGCCGTGCCATCGGGTGATCGGCGCGTCGGGGAAATTGACCGGGTTTGCGGGTGGGCTTGAGGCGAAGGAATTATTGCTGACGCTGGAAGGCGGCCGAGGTAAAACCGGACGTTTCGAAGGCTTTTGACCTTGCTTTATGTAGGAGCGAAGCTTGCTCGCGAAGGTGTGTCAGGCGACAGCACCGTTGCTGACACACCTTCGCGAGCAAGCTTCGCTCCTACAGGGGATTGCGTGCTCAGGTGAATATATTTTTCATGGCGGCGTACTGCAGCAGCATGATGGTCTTCGCGTCGCAGATCTCCCCGCGATAAAACGCTTCCAGCGCGTCGTCGAACGGCCACTCCAGCACTTCCAGTTCTTCGGTCTCTTCTTCGAGCCCGCCGCCCTCGCCGACTTTCGATGAAGCATCGTATTCGGCGATGAAAAAATGCAGTTTTTCTGTCACCGAGCCGGGGCTCATGTAGGCCTCGAACACCTTCTGCACATGGTGCACGCGATAACCGGTTTCTTCCTCCGCTTCATCGCGGATGCGTTCTTCTGGCGCGGCGCCTTCGAGCAATCCCGCAGCCACCTCGATCAACAGACCGTCATGACCATTGACGAACACCGGCAAGCGAAATTGCCGGGTCAGTACGACGGTTTTCTTCTCGCGGTTGAACAGCAGAATCGCCGCGCCATTGCCACGGTCGTAGACCTCGCGGGTCTGGCGTTGCCATTCGCCGTTGTTGCGCTGGTAATCGAAGGTGATTTTCTTCAGCAGATACCAGTCGTGGGACAACACCTGGGACTCAACGATGTTGACCCGTTCGGCTGTGTTCGGCATGACAACGCATCCTTATTTCGTCAGAAAACGCCCATCTTAGACGAAGGCCCTCACGAAAGTTGAGCCTTGTATTCCTTCTCGTATTGCCTGGCGAGCGTTTCTTTCTGCTGGTCGTCGAGCAGCTTGCCGGCCATCTGGAAGAACTTCTGCTCTTCCTCCTCCAGATGGTGATGGACCTTCTCGGAGAGCTTCTTCGCGGTCACCAGCCAGGCCGGGCTGGACATCTCGGTCTCGTCGAGTTCCTCCATCATTTCGTCCATCTCGTGATGTTCCGAAATCGCGTGGCGACTGAGGTCGACACCGTTGTCGAACTCCATCAGCGGGATATAAAAATGCCGCTCTTCTGCGGTTTCGTGTGCCTGGAGTTCGGACTTGAGCTGCTTGTAGGCTTCAACGCGCTCCGGGGTGTCGCCGCTGGTCTTGACCAATGCGACGGCGTAGGTGCGTTGGCGGTCGTGGCTTTCGCGCAAGGCTTCGAAAATGTTCATTGGCAATCCTCATCGGCCGCGTTCTGGAATGACGCTGTAAAGGCTAGACATCTGCGCGCTGGCGACGGTTCCTCTGAATAACGAGGGATAGAACAATCGTCGCGACCCGGATACGCTCGTGCATCACTGCCATAAGGATGTAGCCGATGACACTCAGCATCGAACAGTCGCACAACCCGACACCGGAAGATCGCGAGGCGATCCTCGCACCGTTGCGGGCCTACAACGTCGCCCAAGCGGGGGACGGCAAAGCGCAACCGCTGGCCCTGCTGGTGCGCAATGACCAGGGCGAGATTCTCGGCGGGCTGTACGGCCGGTTTTTCTATCAATGGTTGTTTATCGAATTGCTGTCGGTGCCGGAACAGGGCCGGGGACAAGGCATCGGTTCCAGGCTGATGCAGATGGCCGAAGACCTGGCGCGGGAGAAGGAATGCATCGGGATCTGGCTGGACACCTTCGACTTTCAGGCGCCGGAGTTCTACAAGAAGCTGGGGTTCAGCGAGTTGGGGCAGATCGTTGACTACCCGCCGGGGCACAAGCGCTTCTTTTTCCAGAAGCGCCTGATCAATAAAGCCGAACTCTCCCTGTAGGAGCATGGCTTGCCAGCGAAGGCGTCCGTGAAATCGCCTTCGCCGGCAAGCCGTGCTCCTACAAAGGTATTGCGGTGCTCAAAAGATCAAAGGCAGGTAGCCAGCGCCGCCAAACGGCGCTTGGCGACAAAGTCGTCATGCTGCGCGTAGTAACTCAACGCCGTCCCTGACGCATCGGTGGTCACGTCCACAAAGGACTCCGCCGAACGCGTGTAAACGGTAGACCCGCCCTTCTTGCCCGGCTGCAAATAAGCGCCCGCATCGACGCCGAATACTGCCTCGTCCTGCCAGGCGAACTGCACGCACTGGGCGACGACTTTTTCCGGTTTGTCCGAAGTCAGGGTTTTGTACGGGGTGCCCGTGCGGGCATCGTTCATCACCGAACCGGCGCATCCCGCCAGCAACGTTGCGGCCAGCGCCACCATCAGAATTCGCATTGCGTGTGCTCATCAAGAAAAAGCGGACTGTATCACCGTGGGCCAGCGTATCGTTCTGCTTTACTTCATTTATACCGCGACACCGCGCAACGATTCGCGCACCCTGTCGCGCCAAACGCTGCATCGCCCCTGTTTTCGGGCTCATTTTTTCTGGAACGTCCATGACACCCAACGCCGAATTCTACAAACCGACCGCTGAATATGCCGACAAGCTGATCAGCCAGATCGGCCAGACGCCTTCCTGGATCGCCAAGCGAATCGGCGTCACCGACAAGCGGATCCGTTACATTCTCGACGGCGAACGCACCGTCAAGGGCGAAACCACGCCGATCCAGATGACCTACTGCGAGCAGTTTGCCCTCGAATGCCTGGCCGCAGCGGCCAAGGCCAGCAAGAAGCAGTCCGTGTAACCCATTCTCAAGGAGCGACCATGGCGGCAACCGAACAGCAACACGAGCAGGCGCTGCAGAAGTTTCTCGATGAGCGACCTGAACTGCGCCACGAACTCGACAACCTCAACCCGCTGCTGGCTCAGGCCAAGGGCGAAACCGCAGCGCAGTTTCGCGACGAGCGCTTGCATGAAGCGTTCGAAGCCGAGGCCGAACGCCTGGGGTTGTTTGCCTGGGAGCTGACCCTGCAACTGACCGCCGCAACACCGGAGGACTACGAAGCTCAACGCCTGAACGTACACCGGGAAGTGGCCGAAATGGCGGGTATGGACTGGCTGGACTATTGCGAGTTATATGGTCTGATCCCATAACCGTCGCCGCACAAGGATCCCGCCACCGATGCTGCCTTCGTCCTCCACGACCCGCGCCAGTCCGGGGCATCTGCACACTCAGAAATGGCGCGGCCGCATCGGCCTGTCGCTGGTGGCCGCACTCTCGGTGCTTGCCGGCATGACCGACGCTATCGGCTTCATGGCCAGCGGCGATTTCGTTTCCTTCATGAGCGGCAACACCACCCGCCTCGCCGTGGCGATCAGCGACGGCGACATGGGCCTGACCCTGCGCCTGCTACTGCTCGTGGCCACGTTCATCCTCGGCAACGCCTTGGGCATTGTCGTCAGCCGTGTCGGCGGGCGCCGCGCGCTGCCCTTGCTGTTGTGCATCGCCATGTTGCTGTGTGCGGCAGCGGCCTGGCCTTATGACGAACAATTGCCCGCGCTGCTGGCGGCGATCATCGCGATGGGCATGCTCAATGCCGCCGTCGAAGAAGTGAATGGCCTGCCGGTGGGCCTGACTTACGTGACGGGCGCCCTGTCGCGCTTCGGTCGCGGCCTGGGACGCTGGATGCTCGGCGAGCGGCGCAATGGCTGGCGGGTGCAGTTGATCCCCTGGACCGGAATGTTTGCCGGCGCGGTGCTGGGGGCTGTGCTGGAGCATCATCTTGGACTCAGGGCGTTGTTTGTCAGCGGGTTGCTGGCGGGGGCGCTTGGCGTGCTGTCGTTGAGGATTCCACGGCGTTGGCAGTTGGGGTATATGCCGCGTTGAACCTGCATTGACTGTTCGGGCCTCATCGCGAGCAGGCTCGCTCCCACAAGGGATTTGCGTCGAGCACAATATTGGAGCGGACCACCGAACCCTGTGGGAGCGAGCCTGCTCGCGATGGGGTCGACTCGGTCTCAAGGAAAACGCCCTTCGCCGCCCCGACGAGAAAGCTTTATCATGGCCGCAGTTTTACTGATCGAGTCCGTCATGAAGTTCGCCATCGCGCTGTTTTCCGCCGCCCATGCGCCCTCCTCGCGCCGTGCCTTGTTGTTCGCCCAGGCTGCACTGGCCGGCGGGCATGAGATTGTCCGGCTGTTTTTCTATCAGGATGGCGTCTACAACGCGTCCGCCAGCGTGGTAACGCCGCAGGATGAACTGGACCTGCCCAAGCAATGGCGTGCCTTTGTGGCCGAACATCAACTGGACGGCGTCGTCTGCATCGCCGCCGCCCTGCGTCGTGGCGTATTGAACGACGAAGAAGCCCAGCGTTATCAGCGCGAAGCGGTCGCCGTCGGCGCGCCGTGGGAATTGTCCGGTCTCGGTCAGTTACATGACGCGGTGCAGGACGCCGACCGACTGATCTGTTTCGGAGGTGCGTGACATGCCTAAATCCTTGCTGATTATCAGCCGTCAGGCGCCGTGGTCCGGGCCGAGCGCACGTGAAGCACTGGACATCGTGCTGGCCGGTGGTGCCTTCGACCTGCCGATCGGCCTGCTGTTTCTTGATGACGGAGTGTTCCAGCTCGCGCCGAAACAGGACGCCAAGGCCCTGCAACAGAAAGACTTGAGCGCCAACCTGCAAGCGTTGCCGATGTTCGGCGTCGAAGACCTGTTCGTCTGTGGCGACAGCGCCGCTGAACGCGGCCTGGCCCCGGACAGCTTGTCGCTGGAGGACGCCCAGGTGCTGGCCGCCCGCGAAATCACCGCCCTTATTGACCGTTACGACCAGGTGATCACCCTCTGATGTCGACTTTGCATGTGTTGTCTCATTCCCCGTTCGGCGACGACCGTCTGAGCAGTTGCCTGCGCCTGATCGGCGCGAACGATGCGCTGCTGCTGACCGGTGACGCGGTGTATGCGTTGCAACCGGGCACCGCGCCCTTCAACGCCCTGATCGCCGGCAACCCGACGCTGTTCGTGTTGGCCGAAGACGCCCAGGCCCGTGCGATGGAGGTTCCGGATACGGCCAAGGCGATCGATTATCCCGCCTTCGTCGAACTGTCGATTCACTACGACAAGGTCAACAGCTGGTTATGAATGCACTGACGGTCGGCGCCCGCGCCATCGAGTTGGACAAGGACGGTTTCCTGGTTGAACTGAGCGACTGGTCCGTCGACGTGGCCAGCGCCCTCGCCGCTGCCGAAGACATCGAGTTGAGCCCCGAACACTGGGAAATCCTCGAATTGCTGCGCAGCTTCTACGCCGAGTTCCAGTTGTCCCCGGCGACACGTCCGCTGATCAAGTACACAGCGTTGAAGCTCGGCCCGGAAAAAGGCAACAGCCTGCACCTGAACCGACTGTTCAAAGGCACCCCTGCCAAACTCGCCGCGAAACTGGCGGGCCTGCCCAAACCGACGAATTGCTTATGACCGACTATCCAGTGCTGACTCTAGAAACGCCCGCCGAACACCCCTTCGCCCAATTCGTGCGGATCCTCGGCAAAGGCAAGCGCGGCGCCCGCGACCTGACCCGCGAAGAAGCCCGCGAAGCCATGGGCATGGTGCTCGACAACAAGGTCGAAGACACTCAGCTCGGTGCGTTTCTGATGTTGCTGCGGCACAAGGAAGAAAGCGCTGAGGAAATGGCCGGCTTCACCGAAGCCCTGCGTGAGCGCTTGCAACCACCGGCCTTGAATGTCGATCTGGATTGGCCAACCTACGCTGGCAAGAAGCGTCATCTGCCGTGGTATCTGCTGGCGGCCAAGTGCCTGGCGCAAAACGGCGTGCGGATTTTCATGCACGGCGGCGGCGCACACACGGCCGGGCGGCTGTACAGCGAGCAACTGCTGGATGAGCTGAAGATCCCGTTGTGCCGCAACTGGCAACAGGTCGGCTCGGCGCTCGATAACGGCGGCCTGGCGTTCATGCCGCTGGTGGATTGGGCGCCGCAACTGCAACGCATGATCGACCTGCGCAACACCTTGGGCCTGCGCTCGCCGATCCACTCCCTGACGCGCATTCTCAATCCGTTGAACGCTCGCTGCGGCCTGCAAAGCATTTTCCATCCCGGCTACCAGGCGGTGCATCGCGATGCCAGCGGCTTGCTCGGCGACACCGCGATTGTGGTCAAGGGCGATGGCGGCGAGATCGAGATCAACCCCGACACCGACAGCCACTTGTACGGCACCACCGGCGGCGAGAGCTGGGATGAGGAATGGCCGCAGCTCTCAGCGCAACGCCATGTCAAACCCGCCTCTCTCGATCCCGAACATTTGAAAGCCGTATGGCGTGGCGACGTGGTCGACAGTTATCCGCAAATGGCGCTGATCTCGACCATGGCCCTCGCACTACGCGGCCTCGGCCAACCTCGCGAAATCGCCTTCGAAACAGCCCATAAATATTGGGACGCACGGGACAGATCGATTTAACCGATCATAAGCGCCCAACCTTTGCGCTTTTTTATCGAACCTATCGGAATAGACTCCTCTCCAACGCTTATCGGTTGGGGAGTCTTGAACATGGGTTTGTTAGTCGAAGGTCGCTGGCATGACCAGTGGTACGAAAGCAGCAAGGACGGCGCGTTCCAGCGCGAACAGGCGCAGCGTCGAAACTGGCTGACCGCCGACGGCACGCCCGGCCCGACCGGTGTGGGTGGCTTTGCCGCCGACGCGGGTCGTTATCACCTCTACGTATCGCTCGCCTGTCCGTGGGCGCATCGCACACTGATCCTGCGCAAACTCAAAGGCCTTGAAAGCCTGATTGACGTGTCGGTGGTCAGTTGGCTGATGCTGGAAAACGGCTGGACCTTCGACAAGCACTTCGGCTCGACCGGCGACAAGCTCGATCACTTCAACTTCATGCACCAGCGCTATACCGCCGACACCGCCGACTACACGGGCCGCGTCACTGTGCCGGTGCTCTGGGACAAGCAGCAGAATCGCATCGTCAACAATGAATCGGCGGAGATCATCCGCATGTTCAACGGCGCATTCGATGACTTGACCGGCAATGACCTGGATTTCTATCCGGCGCCGTTGCGCAGCGAGATCGATGCGTTGAATGAGCGGATTTATCCGGCGGTGAACAACGGTGTGTACCGCGCCGGGTTCGCGACATCGCAGACGGCTTATGAAGAGGCGTTTGACGGGTTGTTTGCGGAACTGGATCGACTGGAACAGCTGTTAGACGCCAATCGTTATCTGGTGGGCGAATACCTGACTGAAGCGGACATTCGCCTGTTTACCACGCTGATCCGCTTTGATGCGGTGTACCACGGGCACTTCAAGTGCAACCTGCGGCGGATTGCCGATTATCCGAACCTGTCGAACTGGCTGCGCGAGATTTATCAGTGGCCGGGGATTGCCGAGACGGTAGATTTTCAGCACATCAAGAACCACTACTACGGCAGTCACAAGACCATCAACCCGACCGGTGTTGTGCCGAAGGGGCCGGAGCAAGACTTTACCGTGGCGCATGATCGGGCGCGGTTGAGCGGGAAAGGGGTTTGGCGCAAGAACAGCGCCTGATCTGAACCTCGTACAAATTTGAGGGCCTCTTCGCGGGCAAGCCTCGCTCCTACAGGGATGTGTACGTTCCCTGTAGGAGCGAGGCTTGCCCGCGAAGAAGGCGACGCGGTCTTCAGACTTGCGCCTGAGCCCCTTCAAACCACGCCAGTTTCTCGCGCAACTGCACCACTTCCCCAACAATCACCAGCGTCGGCGCATGCACTTCATGCTCCGCCACCAATCGTGGAAGATCGGCCAAGGTGCCGGTGAACACCCGCTGATTAACCGTGGTGCCCTGCTGAATCAACGCCGCCGGCGTATCCGCTGCGCGACCATGCTTGATCAACTGCTCGCAGATGATCGGCAAGCCCACCAGCCCCATGTAGAACACCAGGGTTTGCGCCGGGGCGACCAGATCACCCCACGGCAAATCGGTGGAGCCGTCCTTCAAGTGCCCGGTGACAAATCGCACCGACTGCGCGTAATCGCGGTGGGTCAGCGGAATCCCGGCGTATGCCGCGCAACCGCTGGCCGCCGTGATGCCGGGCACCACCTGGAACGGGATGCCATGGGCCGCCAACTCTTCGATCTCTTCACCGCCACGGCCGAAGATGAACGGATCACCGCCCTTCAACCGCACCACGCGCTTGCCTTGTTTGGCCAGGTCCACCAATTGCTGGTTGATCTGATCCTGCGGCACGGCGTGATCGGCGCGACGCTTGCCGACGTAGACCCGCTCGGCATCGCGACGGCACAAATCGAGAATCGCCGGCGCCACCAACCGGTCATACAGCACCACATCGGCTTGCTGCATCAGGCGCAACGCGCGGAAGGTCAACAGGTCGGGATCACCCGGCCCGGCACCAACCAGGTACACCTCACCCGTGGCAACCGGCGCTTCACCGCTGATTTTCGCCTGCATCATGCGTTCGGCTTCAGCGCCCTGCCCGGCCAGTTGCCGGTCGGCAATCGGGCCCTGGAACACATCTTCCCAGAACGCCCGACGCTGCTGTACATCCGGAAACAGGCCTTTGACCTGACTGCGAAAACGCGCAGCCAGACCGGCCAGTTGACCGTAGGTGGAAGGAATCCAGGTTTCGATCTTGGCGCGGATCAACCGCGCCAGCACCGGCGCATCGCCGCCACTGGAAACCGCGATGATCAATGGCGAACGGTCGACGATCGCCGGGAAGATCACGCTGCACAAGGCTGGCGCATCCACCACGTTGACCGGCACGCAACGCCGATGAGCATCGGCGGAGACTTGTGCATTCAGCGGTTCATCATCGGTGGCGGCAATGATCAGCCCACAGCCGTCCAGATCCGCTTCGACGTAGCCACGCAACAGGCACTCGCCACCGCTGCCGGCAACGAGTTCGCGCAGTTGCGGTTCGATTTCAGGCGCAACCACCCGCAGCAGCGCACCGGCTTCGGCCAGCAGGCGGGATTTGCGCAAGGCAATTTCCCCCCCACCGACGACCAACACACGACTGCCGCGAAGGTTGTGAAACAGCGGCAGATAGTCCATTTAGCCGATGACCTCGAGGCCACCCATGTACGGTTTCAGCACGTCCGGCACACGGATCGAACCGTCGGCCTGCTGGTAGTTTTCCAGCACGGCAACGAGGGTACGACCGACCGCCAGACCGGAACCGTTCAGGGTGTGAACCAGTTCAGGCTTGCCGGTTTCCGGGTTGCGGAAACGCGCTTGCATACGACGGGCCTGGAAATCGCCGCAGTTGGAGCACGACGAAATCTCGCGGTATTTGTCCTGGCTCGGGATCCACACTTCCAGGTCGTAGGTCTTGACTGCACTGAAGCCCATGTCGCCGGTGCACAGCGCAAGGGTGCGATAAGGCAGTTCCAGCAATTGCAGGACTTTCTCGGCGTTGGCGGTCAGGCCTTCCAGCGCTTCCATCGAGGTCGATGGCTCAACGATCTGGACCATCTCGACCTTGTCGAACTGGTGCTGGCGAATCATGCCGCGGGTATCGCGACCCGACGCACCGGCTTCACTGCGGAAGCACGGCGTATGGGCGACGAACTTGATCGGCAGCAGTTTCGAATCGACGATTTCGCCAGCGACGATGTTGGTCAGCGACACTTCAGCGGTCGGGATCAGGTACAGATCGGCCTCGCCTTCGCGAGCGATCTTGAACAGGTCTTCTTCGAATTTCGGCAATTGACCGGTGCCTTGCAGCGCCGGCGCCTGGACCAGATAAGGCGTATAGGCCTCTTCGTAACCGTGCTCGCTGGTGTGCAGGTTGATCATGAACTGCGCCAGGGCGCGGTGCAGACGGGCGATCGGGCCGCGCAACAGGGCGAAACGCGCGCCGGACAGCTTGGCGGCGGTTTCGAAGTCCAGCCAGCCGAATTTCTCGCCCAGGGCGACGTGGTCCTGGACCGGGAAATCGAACGCGGTCGGGGTGCCCCAGCGGCGCACTTCAACGTTGCCGTCTTCGTCATCGCCGATTGGCACGGATTCGTGCGGCAGGTTCGGGATGCCGAGCAGGATCGAATCCAGATCGGTCTGGATCGCGTCCAGTTCCACTTTGCCGGCGCTCAATTCGTTGGCCATGCGCTCGACGTCCGCCATCAACGGCGCGATGTCTTCGCCGCGCTGCTTGGCCTGACCGATGGATTTGGAGCGCGCATTACGTTCAGCCTGCAGTGCTTCGGTGCGGGTCTGGACGGTCTTGCGCTGTTCTTCCAGCGCTTCGATGCGCGCAACATCCAGCGTGTAGCCACGGGATGCCAGGCGGTCCGCTACGTCCTGAAGGTTGCTACGTAACAGTTTGGAATCGAGCATGTCGGTCTCTCGTTATCAAAGTTTGGTCAAGGACAGGCCGGCCCAGGTGGCGAGCAGCCCGCCGAATACGCTGATGGCAGCATAGCCCAGGGCTAGTGGCACCTGCCCGCTTTCCAGCAGGCGCACCGTATCCAGTGAAAAGGATGAAAAAGTCGTCAGCCCCCCGAGGAAGCCGACAATCAGCCCGGCGCGCACTTCGAAAGGCACCTCCGGGCGAATCAAAAACAGACCGTATAGAACGCCGATCAGCAAACAGCCGACGATATTAACGGCCAGCGTCGCGGTATAGAAGTGCCGTGGCCAATTAGCGTTGACCCAGTTGCCAGTGGCGAAGCGCAACAGCGTGCCAGCGACCCCGCCGACGGAAACCGCAACAATCAATGGAAGCACTATTTTCTCCGCTGCCGGGGGCTTAAACGGTCAAGTTGCGCGAGGTGATTGAGCTTCTCGCCGATCTTCAGCTCCAGGCCTCGCGGCACTGGCTGATAGAACGGTTGCGGCTCAAGCTCTTCGGGGAAGTAGTCTTCGCCGGCGGCGTAGGCATCCGGCTCATCGTGGGCATAACGATACTCGTCGCCGTAACCGAGTTGCTTCATCAGCTTGGTCGGGGCGTTGCGCAGGTGCAACGGCACTTCCAGCGAACCGTGTTCGGTGGCGCTGCGCATCGCGGCTTTGAAGCCCATGTACACCGCATTGCTTTTCGGCGCGCAGGCCAGATAGGTGATGGCCTGGGCCACCGCCAACTCGCCTTCCGGGCTGCCGAGGCGTTCCTGCACTTCCCACGCGGCCAGGCACAGGCTCAAGGCACGCGGGTCGGCGTTGCCGATGTCTTCGCTGGCCATGCGCACCACGCGCCGGGCCAGGTACAGCGGATCGCAACCGCCATCGATCATCCGTGCAAACCAGTACAACGCGCCGTCCGGATTGGAGCCGCGCACCGATTTATGCAGCGCGGAAATCTGGTCGTAAAACGCTTCACCGCCCTTGTCGAATCGGCGACGGGTATCGCCCAAAAGACTTTGCAGCAGATCGACGCCGATTTCGCTGTTGTCTTCGGCAAGGTCCGAGGCGTTTTCCAGCAGGTTGAGCAGGCGCCGACCATCGCCATCGGCGGCGGACAGCAGCATCTGAAAACCTTCATCGCTGAGGGTCAGTTGCCGTTTGCCCAGGCCACGCTCTTCGGTGAGCGCACGATGCACCAGTTTGCGCAGCGCCGCTTCGTCGAGGCTTTTGAGCACGTAGACGCGCGCCCGGGAGAGCAACGCGTTATTGAGTTCGAACGAAGGGTTTTCCGTGGTCGCGCCGATGAAAATCAGCGTGCCATCTTCGACGTAGGGCAGGAAGGCGTCCTGCTGCGACTTGTTGAAGCGATGCACTTCGTCGACGAACAGGATGGTGCGTTTGCCGTACTGGCCGGCCTGTTGCTTGGCGATTTCCACCGCCTGGCGGATTTCTTTCACGCCGGCCAATACAGCCGAGACCGTTTCGAAGTGCGCATCCGAGACTTCCGCCAGCAACCGCGCCAGGGTGGTTTTACCCACGCCCGGCGGGCCCCAGAAAATCATCGAATGCAGCGCACCCTGCTCCAGCGCTTCGCGCAAAGGCTTGCCGCGAGCGAGCACGTGTTCCTGACCGACGTACTCGTCCAGATTGGCCGCACGCAAACGGGCGGCCAAGGGCTGAGCTATCGGGGCGCTGCGAAACAGGTCCATCACTGCTTATGAAACCTCACTATGAACACCGTAATACCTGTAGGAGCTAGCCTGCTAGCGATGGTCGTAAACGATAACGCGGCATGCCTGACACCCCGCGGTGCCCTGAAGTCCATCGCGAGCAGGCTCGCTCCTACAAGGGGCTGCGTTTTATTCCTGGATGATGTCCGCGCCTTTAGGGATGTCGAACTTGAACTTCGACGCCGGGATCGGCTCGTTGGCCTTCACGCCGGTAAACAGGATGTTGGTGCGCTGGCCGACGCTGTCGATCAGTTGCATGTCATTGACCAGGCCATTGCGGAACGACAGGCGCAGGCTGTCGAACAGGGTGTCCTTGGTCTTTGGCTTCAGGGTGAAGTCGATCACGCCGCCGGCTTCCTTGGCGCTGATGGCGAAGCTCTGGCTGATCTTCGACACGTCACCGGACAACAACAATGCCGGCGTCTGGCTCAGACGCAGATCGAGGGTCTTGATGGTGGCCTGTTCCAGGTCCGGGTCCCACAGGGTCACTTTCTTGCCGTCGGAAACCACGACCTGCTCGGCCGGCGCATCGGTGTGCCAGTAGAACAGGCCCGGGCGCTGCAGCGACATTTCACCGGCCGTTTCCTGCAACTGGGTGCCGCTGCCATCGAGGGTCAGCTGCGAGAAGCGTGCAGTCAGGGTCTGGGATTTTTCCAGGAGTTGGGTCAGACGCGCCACGTCCTTGTCATCGGCGTGGGCCGAGAGCGTGGTCAAAGCCAGAACCGGCAGCAACAGCATGCGGATAAGACGCATGGGAGTCCTCATAACATTCGTGGGGAGTACGATGGCGCGTCACTGCGCCATCGTTCAAAACATCAAATCAAATCAGTCGCGCACCGGGCCAGGCGCCAGGACTTCACGCGAACCGTTGGTGTTCATGGACGTCACGACCCCGGCCATTTCCATGGCTTCGATCATGCGTGCGGCGCGGTTGTAGCCGATTTTCAGCTTGCGCTGAACCGCAGAGATGGACGCGCGACGGCTTTCCAGTACGAACTGCACCGCTTCGTCGTACAGCGCATCGGTTTCAGCATCGTCATCACCGCCGCCACCGCCATTCTCAAAGCCGCTACCGGCCTCTTCAACACCGGCGAGGATGTCATCGTTGTATTCCGGCGCACCGCGCAGTTTCCAGGCTTCCACCACCCGGTGAACCTCGTCATCGGACACGAACGCGCCATGCACACGAATCGGCAGGCTGGTGCCCGGCGGCATGTAGAGCATGTCACCGTGGCCCAGCAACTGCTCGGCACCACCCTGGTCGATGATGGTCCGCGAGTCGATCTTGCTCGACACCTGGAACGCCATGCGTGTCGGGATGTTCGCCTTGATCAGACCGGTGATCACATCAACCGACGGACGCTGGGTCGCGAGGATCAAGTGGATACCGGCGGCACGGGCCTTCTGGGCGATACGGGCGATCAGCTCTTCAACCTTCTTGCCGACGATCATCATCATGTCGGCGAATTCGTCGACCACCACGACAATGGTCGGCAGCTTGGTCAGCAGCGGCGCTTCGTCGTGAATGCTTTCGCGCTTGTACAGCGGATCGGTCAGCGGCGTTCCGGCGTCCTGGGCTTCCTTGACCTTGGCGTTGAAGCCGGACAGGTTTCGTACGCCCATCTTCGCCATCAGTTTGTAGCGACGCTCCATCTCCGCCACGCTCCAGCGCAGGGCGTTGGCCGCGTCTTTCATGTCGGTCACAACCGGGCACAACAGGTGCGGAATGCCTTCGTAGATCGACAGTTCAAGCATTTTCGGGTCGATCATGATCAGCTTGGCGTCTTCCGGGCCAGACTTGAACAGGATCGACAGAATCATCGCGTTCACACCCACCGACTTACCGGAACCGGTAGTACCGGCCACCAGCAAGTGCGGCATTTTGGCGAGGTCGGTGATGACCGGCTTGCCGCCGATGTCATGACCCAGGGCCAGGGTGACCGGGGATTTGAAGTTGTCGTACTCAGGCGTCGAGAGCACTTCGGAGAAGCGCACGATCTGCCGGTCTTCGTTGGGAATCTCGATACCGACGGTGGTCTTGCCCGGAATCACTTCCACCACCCGCACGCTGGTCACGGCCAGGGAGCGCGCCAGGTCTTTCGCCAGGTTGGCGATACGGCTGACCTTGACCCCGGCGGCAGGCTGGATTTCGTAACGGGTAATCACCGGGCCCGGGTGGATCGAATCCACCGAGACTTCGACGCCGAATTCCTTGAGCTTGATTTCCAGCAAGTGGCCGACGGCTGCCAGCGACTCCGGGGAATAATTGAGTTGTTTCTTTTCTGCGGGATCGAGAATCGAGATCGGCGGCAAGGTGCCTTCGACGGCGCTGTCGACGAACAGCGGCGCCTGTTTCTCTTTTTCCACGCGCTGGCTTGGCGCGGCGGGTTTCGGCGGCGCGGGGGCAATCACCGGCGGGACCTGCTTCTCGCGGTCCGACATGTGTTTGCTCAGGGCTTGCTCGCGCTCGATCAGGCGTTCCTTGACCTTGGCTTGCTCGCGCTTGTCGGTAACGGTCGGTGCGACCACCTCATGCACGCGATCATCGACTTCACGCAACTGCGCAACCAGCTGCTTGCGCTCGACACGGGCGGCCCACCAGCGGTTGGCCGCGCCCTGGAACACTTCGAACAGGTCGAGGGTGATCTTGCCGGTAACGTCCATCACCTTGAACCACGACAGGTCGGTAAACACCGTCAGGCCGAACAGGAACAACGCGATGAACAGCAAGGTGCTGCCCTGGATATTCAGTGCATTGCGGGCCAGATCGCCAAGGCTTTCGCCCAACGCGCCGCCCGCGCCGGCCGGCAGACCGGTCGGTGCATGGAAATGGATGTGGGCCAGGGCCGCGCCCGACAGCACCAGGAACACCAGGCCGATCAGGCGCCAGGAAAACAGCCAGCCGCTCCACTGCCACGGCTCGTGGCGTTGACGGAAGATCTGGTAGGTCTTGACCGCCAGCAACAGCGGGAAAATGTAGGCGAAGTAACCCAGCACCATGAACAGGATGTCGGCACTGTAGGAGCCGACCGGTCCGCCAAAGTTCTGAACATCGTCGATCTTGCTGTTATGGCTCCAGCCCGGATCGTCCTTGCCGTAAGTCAGCAAGGCCATCATCAGGAACAGGCACAGGCCGCCGATGGCGATCAATGCACCTTCCTTGAGCCGGTAGTGCAAATGCTGGCGCCAGAGCGGAACGACGGCTGGTTTAGGTGCTGCGGTGGATTTCTTCAAAACGCTTCTTTTCCTGCGCCTATGGCGCGTCCATCTGTTGAATGACTATAAAAAACTGCCCAATCCAGGCAGGTAAAAAAGTTAACCGGCGCAACTGGGACTACTTTTAACACTGCACTCCGGTTTTTATAAACACGGGGCGCACTGAATATTCAAGTGACCGGCACGCATTGTACGGGTTTGTTCGTACGATGCCATGCTGGCAGGCCATGGATCAGCATAGCTAACGGCGCACCGATTGCGATTCAATTTGAGCACGCATTCTCTTTCGTGACAAAGGCTTATGAGGTGTTTTATGAGCGAATCCAAGCATTGCCGCCTGATCATTCTGGGTTCCGGCCCTGCCGGTTACAGCGCAGCGGTTTATGCCGCCCGCGCCAACCTCAAACCTGTGGTCATTACCGGCATACAGGCAGGTGGCCAGCTCACCACCACCGTCGAAGTCGACAACTGGCCCGGTGACGTCGAAGGCCTGACCGGCCCGGTACTGATGGAACGCATGCAAAAACACGCCGAGCGCTTTGACACAGAGATCGTTTACGACCACATCCACACAGCCAAGTTGCAACAGCGCCCGTTCGAACTTATCGGCGACGGCGGCACTTATACGTGCGACGCGCTGATTATTGCCACCGGCGCTTCGGCACAGTATCTGGGCCTGCCCTCGGAAGAGGCCTTCGCCGGCAGAGGGGTTTCGGCCTGCGCAACGTGCGACGGCTTCTTCTACCGCAATCAGGTGGTCGCCGTAGTCGGTGGCGGCAATACCGCTGTTGAAGAAGCGTTGTATTTGTCCAACATCGCCAAGGAAGTCCACTTGATCCACCGACGCGACAAGTTGCGCTCGGAGAAAATCCTTCAGGACAAACTCTTCGAAAAGGCCGCCAACGGTAATATCCGTTTGCACTGGAACCAGAATCTCGATGAAGTGCTGGGCGACGCCAGCGGCGTAACCGGCGCCCGCCTGCGCGAAAGCCACAGCGGCGAAACCAGCGAGCTGTCGGTGGCCGGCGTGTTCATCGCCATTGGCCACAAGCCCAATACCGGACTGTTCGAAGGCCAGCTGAAAATGCGTGACGGCTATCTGCTGATCAGAGGCGGCAGCGAAGGCGATGCCACCGCCACCGAGATCCCCGGCGTGTTCGCCGCTGGTGATGTGGCCGACCACGTTTATCGCCAGGCCGTCACTTCCGCCGGCGCCGGCTGCATGGCCGCACTCGACGCCGAGAAATACCTCGACGACATTCCGGCCGTTTGACGGCAAACTCCACGGTGGGCCCACC
>NZ_JAHBDB010000029.1:0-66583 GCF_019956105.1 Pseudomonas sp. BF-RE-25 | reverse complement strand
TTGCTGGCGATGGCGTCCGCAAGATCGCCATCGCCAGCAAGCCGGCTCCTACAGGGAGGTGTATTCAATCAGTGAATCGCGGGCACAAAAAAGGCCTCCCGAAGGAGGCCTCTTTTTTGTCACGCCGCTTGCGCAGGCGCTACCGGATCAGCAGCTGTAGTACAGCTCGTATTCCAGTGGGTGTACGAAGGTACGTACCTTGATTTCTTCTTCGCTTTTCAGAGCGATGTAAGCGTCGATGAAGTCATCGGAGAACACGCCGCCTTTGGTCAGGAACGCACGACCTTTGTCCAGCTCTTCCAGGGCTTCTTTCAGGCTGCCGCAAACTTGTGGGATCTCTTTCGCCTCTTCAGGCGGCAGGTCGTACAGGTTTTTGTCAGCTGCATCGCCAGGGTGGATCTTGTTCTGGATACCGTCCAGGCCAGCCATCATCAGTGCTGCGAAGCACAGGTACGGGTTGGCAGCTGGATCCGGGAAGCGTGCTTCGATACGGCGGCCTTTCGGGCTCGACACGTAAGGAATGCGGATCGAAGCGGAGCGGTTACGGGCCGAGTAGGCCAGCATCACTGGAGCTTCGAAGCCTGGAACCAGACGCTTGTAGGAGTTGGTCGCCGGGTTGGTGAAGCCGTTCAGGGCCTTACCGTGTTTGATGATGCCGCCGATGAAGTACAGAGCGGTATCGGACAGACCGGCATAGCCTTCACCTGCGAAGGTGTTCTTGCCGTCTTTCCAGATGGACATGTGCACGTGCATGCCCGAGCCGTTGTCGCCGTACAGAGGCTTAGGCATGAAGGTAGCGGTGCGGCCGTAGGCATCGGCCACGTTGTGCACGACGTACTTCAGGGTTTGGGTTTCGTCGGCTTTCTTCACCAGGGTGTTGAACTTGACGCCGATTTCGTTCTGGCCGGCAGTTGCCACTTCGTGGTGGTGAACTTCGACGGTCAGGCCCATTTCTTCCAGTGCGTTGCACATGGAGGTACGGATTTCGTGGTCGTGGTCGAACGGTGGAACCGGGAAGTAACCGCCTTTGACGCCTGGACGGTGGCCTTTGTTGCCGCCTTCCACGTCCTGGTCGGACATCCACGAGCCTTGTTCAGAGTAGATCTTGAACATGGAGCCGGAGATGTCGGACTTGAACTTCACTTGGTCGAAGATGAAGAACTCTGGCTCCGGACCGGCATACACAGTGTCGCCGATGGCGGTGGATTTGAGGTATTCCTCTGCGCGCTTGGCGATCGCACGTGGGTCGCGATCGTAGCCTTGCATGCTCGAAGGTTCGATGATGTCGCAGACCAGGATCAGGGTCGGCTCTTCGGTGAACGGGTCCAGTACGGCAGTGCTGTCGTCCGGCAGCAGGATCATGTCGGAGGCTTCGATGCCTTTCCAGCCAGCGATGGAGGAACCGTCGAACATCTTGCCGACTTCGAAGAAGTCTTCATCCAGCGCGTCGCGAGCCGGCATGGTCACGTGGTGCTGGGTGCCTTTGGTGTCCGTGAAGCGCAGATCAATCCACTTGACGTCATGATCTTTGATGAGTTGAACCGACTTCGACATAGTGTCCTCCGGGTGGCTTCGGGCTTAGTAGTGGATGCCCTTAGAATGTGGGTGATGCCGGCGCGAATACTCTGCCAAGGCAACCTGCCTCACAAGGGAGCAAATTGCATGCCAGTGCCCCACCATGGGTTTTTTGCCCCAATATCACGCTTATAAAGGTGTAAAGCGCATTAATGGGGAAAATCCCGCCCTACAATGTGGCGTTAAAATCAACAAATGACCTGTTTTGGTGCGTGCAAAACCTTCTGCACATTAACTGGTTAAACCTTGAACAATTTCCGCTATAATCCGCGCCCCCCTTTTTCGGCAGGCCTCGCGCGCGCTGTTTCCATGAAATTAATCGTAAAAGTCTTCCCAGAGATCACCATCAAGAGCCGCCCGGTACGGATGCGTTTCATCCGCCAGTTGGCCAAGAACATCCGTGCCGTGCTCCGCGATCTGGATCCGGCCGTGGTGGTGAACGGCGTGTGGGACAACCTCGAGCTGGAAACCCGCGTCAGCGATCCCAAGGCTCTGAAGGAGATGGGCGAGCGTCTGAGCTGCATGCCGGGCGTCGCGCACTTCCTGCAAATCGATGAGTACCCGCTGGGTGATTTCGACGACATCGTTGAAAAATGCAAGCAGCACTACGGTGATGCGCTGGCCGGCAAGATTTTCTCGGTGCGTTGCAAACGCGCCGGCAAGCACCCATTCAGCTCGATAGATATTGAGAGATACGTCGGCAGCCAGTTGCGCCGCCAGTGCGGTGCCGCCGGGATCGACCTGAAAAAGCCTGAAATCGAAGTCCGAATCGAAGTTCGCGACCAACGGTTGTTCGTGATCCACAGTCAGCACAACGGCATCGGCGGTTATCCGCTGGGTGCCCTGGAACAGACACTTGTGCTGATGTCCGGCGGCTTCGACTCCACTGTGGCGGCCTACCAGATCATGCGTCGCGGCCTGATGGCCCACTTCTGCTTCTTCAATCTGGGCGGAAGGGCCCACGAGCTGGGCGTGATGGAAGTCGCGCACTTCATCTGGAAGAAGTACGGCAGCTCCCAACGCGTGTTATTTGTCAGTGTGCCGTTCGAGGAAGTACTGGGAGAAATTCTCGGTAAAGTCGATAACAGTCATATGGGCGTAGTATTGAAGCGTATGATGTTGCGCGCTGCGACCCAAATTGCCGATCGACTGCAAATCGAAGCGCTGGTGACCGGGGAGGCGATCTCCCAAGTGTCGAGCCAGACATTGCCGAATCTGAACGTGATTGACTGCGTGACCGAGAAGCTGGTGCTGCGCCCGCTGATCGCCAGTCACAAGCAGGACATCATCGATCTGGCCAACGAAATCGGTACCGCCGATTTCGCCCGGCACATGCCGGAGTATTGCGGGGTCATTTCAGTCAACCCGAAGACGGCTGCCAAGCGCCACCGGGTGGAGCATGAAGAGAAAGAATTCGACATGGCAGTCCTTGAGCGTGCGCTCGAGAACGCCAAACTGGTGCCGATCGATCGCGTGATCGACGAATTGGGCCAGGATTTGCAAATCGAAGAAGTCAGCGAAGCACTGGCGGGCCAGATCATCATCGACATCCGTCACCCGGATGCCGCTGAAGACGAGCCGCTGGAACTCGATGGCATTGAGGTACAGACGATGCCGTTTTATGCATTGAACGCTCGTTTCAAGGAACTGGACCCTACTCGCCAGTACCTGCTGTATTGCGACAAAGGCGTGATGAGTCGCCTGCATGCCCACCATTTGCTCAGTGAGGGGCATGCCAATGTGCGCGTTTATCGACCGAGCTAAGAGCCCGGGGCTGTTTGCCTGTGGCCTGCGTCATCGGCCCCCCGACTCTGCCGTCAAGCTGTAACGGCAAGGCCTGACTCTACTGTTAATCGCTGCCAAGACTTGTCAGCACACCGAATCCTCTGATCGAGATACACAAGTGATCGAAAATCTACGCAACATCGCCATCATTGCTCACGTTGACCATGGTAAAACCACCCTGGTAGACAAACTCCTGCGTCAATCCGGCACTCTGGAGCGCAACGAGCTCAACGACGAGCGCGTGATGGACTCCAACGACCAGGAAAAAGAGCGCGGTATTACCATTCTGGCGAAAAACACCGCCATCAACTGGAACGGCTACCACATCAACATCGTGGACACCCCGGGCCACGCCGACTTCGGCGGCGAAGTTGAACGCGTAATGTCGATGGTTGACTCCGTTCTGCTGCTGGTTGACGCTCAAGACGGCCCTATGCCGCAAACCCGTTTCGTGACCAAGAAGGCTTTCGAAGCTGGCCTGCGTCCGATCGTGTGCATCAACAAGGTTGACCGTCCAGGCGCGCGTCCGGACTGGGTTCTGGACCAGATCTTCGACCTGTTCGACAACCTGGGTGCCACCGAAGAACAGCTGGACTTCAAAGTCGTCTACGCCTCGGCCCTGAACGGCATTGCCGGTCTGGACCACACCGACATGGCTGAAGACATGACCCCGCTGTACCAGTCGATCGTCGACAACGTACCTGCGCCGAAAGTTGACCGTGAAGGCCCGTTCCAGATGCAAATCTCGGCACTGGACTACAACAGCTTCCTGGGTGTTATCGGTGTTGGCCGTATCGCTCGTGGTAGCGTCAAGCCGAACACTCCGGTTGTCGCCATCGGCGCCGACGGCAAGAAACGCAACGGCCGTATCCTGAAGCTGATGGGTCACCACGGTCTGCACCGTATCGACGTTGAAGAAGCGTTTGCCGGTGACATCGTGTGCGTGAGCGGTATGGACTCGCTGTTCATCTCCGACACCCTGTGCCAGCCGGACAACGTCGAGGCGATGAAGCCTCTGACCGTTGACGAGCCAACCGTTTCCATGACCTTCCAGGTAAACGACTCGCCATTCTGCGGTAAAGAAGGCAAGTTCGTGACTTCCCGTAACATCAAGGAACGTCTGGACAAAGAGCTGCTGTACAACGTTGCACTGCGCGTTGAAGAAGGCGACTCGGCTGACAAGTTCAAGGTTTCCGGCCGTGGTGAGCTGCACCTCTCGGTACTGATCGAAACCATGCGTCGCGAAGGCTTCGAAATGGGCGTTGGTCGTCCTGAAGTGATCATCCGTCAGGTTGACGGCGTGAAGCAGGAACCGTTTGAAAACGTCACCATCGACACCCCTGAAGAATCCCAGGGCAAGGTCATGGAAGAGATGGGTCTGCGTAAGGGCGACCTGACCAACATGGTGCCGGATGGCAAAGGCCGTGTGCGTCTGGAATACAACATCCCTGCTCGTGGTCTGATCGGTTTCCGTAACCAGTTCCTGACCCTGACCAACGGTGCTGGCATCCTGACCTCGATCTTCGATCGCTACGACACCATGAAGTCCGGCGACATGTCCGGTCGTCAGAACGGTGTTCTGGTATCGGTAGAAACCGGCAAGGCTCTGACCTACTCCCTGGAAACCCTGCAGGCACGTGGCAAGCTGTTCGTTGAACACGGTCAGGAAATCTACAACGGTCAGATCGTTGGTCTGAACAGCCGTGATAACGACATGGGCGTCAACCCAACCAAAGGTAAGAAGCTCGACAACATGCGTGCTTCGGGTAAAGACGAAACCATCGCCCTGGTTCCACCTGTTCGCTTCACCCTGGAACAGGCTCTGGAGTTCATCCAGGACGACGAGCTGTGTGAAGTTACTCCTAAGTCCATCCGTCTTCGCAAGAAGATCCTGGACGAAGGCGAGCGTACCCGCGCTGCCAAGAAAGCCAAGAACTGAGTTTTAGTTCAGGCTGAATGAAAACGCCCCCGGTCGAAAGGCCGGGGGCGTTTTTGTTTGTCTGCGATTTGTGTGGCGTCTGTACCGGCCTCATCGCGAGCAGGCTCGCTCCCACAGGGTATTGATGGTGAACACATAATTTGTGCACGACACCAATCACTGTGGGAGCGAGCCTGCTCGCGATGAGGTCAGGTCAAGCAGCGAAGATTCAGATCAGAATTTCTCGAGAGGCCGACGGCTGCTGCTGGTCTCGCGCGCCACTTCTTTCGGCTTGTAAGCGCAATACCCCGGTCGCGGCCCGATCTTCGGGTGATTGCGGCAAGTATCCGGGCGCTTTTCATAAATAGTGCACAGACGGCTCTTACGATCCAGGTACAGGCAATCGTTGTTGCTCATGCGCTGGAGGGTGAAGATCTCGGTCTTCTGGCTGTAACGCTCGACGATCCCTTCCTTCTGCAGACGCTTGGCGATGTTCTTCGCCGGTTCGCCGCGCTCGAACTCGTCGACGATACCGATGCGGATCAGATCCTTGATCTTGACCTCGACCGGCAGGGTGCAGCAGCTGGATATGCAGGAACCGCACATCGGCGCAGAGTATTTGGCCCAGGTATCGAGACGATCGATCTCTGCGGCGGCGATCAGGTTGGGCTTCATCATCGGTTGTTACCAGCGTGTGCATCAGGGCGCGCGATCATACCGGGACTGGTGGATTTTTGAACAACCTTTCGCCAGATTTTTTTAACTGTGGTCAACAACACGTGAATTCCGGCACGGCCCCTGCATTGATTCAGGCACACGACAAGGTAATGCCGACCTATCTCGCACTAACAGGAAAAACTGCCGAACCAGAGCCTCTACCGCCTGTCAGACCGTCTAGGCTCAGACAACTCAAAGCTCGCTCGAGGTCTTATCGATGACTCAAGAACCACTTGTTCGCGAAGCAGAGGTGGCCGCATTCCGCGACGCCGTCTTGACCAAACTCACCTACGCGGTGGGCAAAGACCCGGATCACGCCTTCGATCACGACTGGTTCGAAGCCATTGCGCTGGCGGCGCGCGATCACATGGTCGAGCACTGGATGGACCACACCCGGCAAATCTACCGCAAAGGTCAGAAACGGGTTTATTACCTCTCCCTGGAATTTCTCATCGGCCGGCTGCTCTACGACAGCCTGAGCAACCTCGGCCTGCTCGACGTCGCCCGCGAAGCGCTGACTGAGCTCGGCGTCGACCTCGAACGCATCCGCTTGCTGGAGCCCGACGCCGCCCTGGGCAACGGCGGCCTCGGTCGTCTGGCGGCGTGCTTCATGGAAAGCATGTCGACCCTCGGCATCGCCGGCCACGGTTATGGCATTCGTTATGAGCACGGCTTGTTCCGCCAGGCGATTGTCGATGGCTGGCAGCAGGAACAGACCGAACACTGGCTGGATTTCGGCAACCCGTGGGAATTCGAACGGCCAGAAGTGGTTTACCCGATCGGCTTCGGCGGCAGCGTCGAAACCGTGACCGACTCAAACGGCAAGTCCAAGCAAGTCTGGTCCCCGGCGGAAACCGTGCGCGCCATTGCTTATGACACTCCAGTAGTCGGCTGGCGCGGGGCGAGCGTCAACACGCTGCGCCTGTGGCGTGCCCGTGCGATGGAAGATTTGCACCTCGAACGCTTCAACGCCGGCGACCACCTCGGCGCGGTCGCTGAAGTGGCGCGGGCGGAAAGTATCTCTCGCGTACTGTACCCTGCGGACAGTACCGAGGCCGGCCAGGAACTGCGTCTGCGCCAGGAATACTTCTTCGTCGCGGCATCTCTCCAGGATTTGCTGCGCCGTCATCGCAACATGCACACCTCAGTGCTGACCCTGGGCGACCACGCGGCAATCCAGCTCAACGACACTCACCCGTCCATTGCCGTGGCCGAGCTGATGCGCCAATTGGTCGATGTCTACGACGTGGCGTGGGACGCCGCGTGGCAGGTCACCGTCGACACGCTTTCGTACACCAACCACACGCTGTTGCCGGAAGCGCTGGAAACCTGGCCGGTCGGTTTGATGGAGCGGATGCTGCCAAGGCACATGCAGATCATTTACTTGATCAACGCCCAGCACATCGATTCGCTACGCGCCAAAGGCATCCATGATTTTGACGTGCTGCGCGCGGTATCGCTGATCGAAGAGGACAACGGTCGCCGTGTGCGCATGGGCAACCTGGCGTTTCTCGGCTCCCACAGCGTCAACGGCGTGTCCGGACTGCACACGCAACTGATGCGCAAAACCGTGTTCTCGGAACTGCACAAGCTCTACCCGGAGCGGATCAACAACAAGACCAACGGCATTACTTTCCGCCGCTGGTTGTATCAGGCCAACTCGGAATTGACCTCGATGCTGGTCGATGCCCTCGGCCCTGATCTGTTGGATAACCCGGAAGAGCGCTTGCTCGATCTGGAACCGTTCGCGGAAAAAGCCGCGTTCCGCAAGGCCTTCGCCGAACAGCGCCTGCACAGCAAAAAAGCGCTGGCGTACATCATTCACGAGCGCCTTGGGGTCGCGGTCAACCCGGCGGCGATGTTCGACGTGCAGGTCAAACGGATCCACGAATACAAACGTCAGTTGCTCAACTTGCTGCACACCGTCGCGTTGTATCAGGCGATTCGCGCCGAGCCGGAAATCGACTGGGTGCCACGAGTGAAGATCTTCGCCGGCAAGGCCGCCGCCAGTTATCACCAGGCCAAGCTGATCATCAAACTGACCAACGACATCGCCCGGGTGGTGAACAACGACCCGACCGTGCGCGGCTTGCTCAAAGTGGTGTTCCTGCCTAACTACAACGTCAGCCTGGCGGAGAGCATCATTCCGGCGGCGGATTTGTCCGAGCAGATTTCCACCGCAGGCTTTGAGGCGTCGGGCACCAGTAACATGAAGTTCGGCCTCAACGGCGCGCTGACGATTGGCACGCTGGACGGCGCCAACGTGGAAATGTGCGAGCGCATCGGCGCCGAGCACATGTTCATCTTCGGCCTCAGCGCGCAGCAGGTTGAAGCGCGCAAACAGAATCATGAGTTCAATGCGACGCCGGACATTGCCGCGTCCCATCGGCTCAATGACGTGCTGCAAGCGATTCGTGGCGGGGTGTTCTCGCCGGATGATCCGTCCCGTTACACCGGCTTGATTGACTCGCTGATCGACTACGACCGCTTCCTGGTCTGCGCCGATTTCGATTCCTACTGGGACGCGCAGATGCGTGTTGAAGCCCATTGGCACGATTCGAACGAGTGGTGGCGTTCGGCGGTGTTGAACACGTCCCGGATGGGCTGGTTCTCCTCGGACCGGACCATTCGCGAGTACGCGACGGATATCTGGAAAGCATTGGAGTAACTTTTAGCCACAAATGTGCGCAAGGTCCGACGGTTGTTGGACCTGGCCGATATACTAAGCACCAGTTTCACCGGGCGGTATGCATGGCAATCCATTGTGGGAGCGAGCCTGCTCGCGATGAGGCCCTGACATTCAATATCAATGCTGAATGTCAGGGCCTCATCGCGAGCAGGCTCGCTCCCACAGGTTTGTGTGGTTTCACACTAGACTCAGCCAAATGCTGCTTTCCCCGGATTCGCCCCGCAGCGGGGCCGCTTAGGGATATCGACCATGCAATGGATGTTCATGCTGATAGGGCTGGTGCTGGGCTGGATACTCGACGAGTCGTTCAGCGACGCGCTGTTGGGTGCGTTACTCGGGTTGGGTATCGGCCAGGCCATTCGCATCGGCCGTTTGGGTTCACAGGCGGCTGAACAGCGCGCTCTGCTGGAGCAGGCGCAGGTGGCGCTGAATGCGGTCCAGCAACGCCTGGCCACGCTGGAGGTGTCTGGCGTCAAGGCGCCTGAAACCAGCGAGCCACTTGCCGAGGAACCGCTTGCCAGCGAACCGGCCCCGTCCCCGGTATTCATTCTCGAAGAAGTCCCTGTCTCTACCCCGGAGATGGTCTGGGAACTCCCGCCCGAACTCGAACCGATCACCGCGACAGCGACGCAAACCAGCCGCCCGCTGCCCGACGATGCCTGGAAGTCCGAACCGGTTGCCCGCGAACCCGCCGTTCCGCGTGGCCCGAACTTCATCGAGCGCGCCATCAGCGGCGCCCGTAACTGGCTGTTCGGTGGCAACACCGTGCTGCGGGTCGGTGTGGTGCTGTTGTTCCTCGGTCTGGCGTTTCTGCTGCGTTATGCCACCGAAGGCATGGTGGTGCCGATCGAACTGCGTTACGCCGGGGTGGCGGCGGCTGCGTTGGCCCTGCTCGGTCTGGGCTGGTGGCTGCGTCATCGCAACACTAACTATGCGTTGATGCTGCAAGGCACCGGGATCGCCGTGTTGTACCTGACGGTGTTCGCGGCCATGCGTTTGCATCCGCTGCTTGATCCGACGGCGGCGCTCGGGCTGCTGGTGGCGGTGACGGTGTTCTCGGCCATTCTGGCCATCACTCAAGACTCGCTGGCACTGGCGTGCGCCGCCGCGTTGGGTGGTTTCGCCGCGCCGATCCTGACGTCCACCGGCGCCGGCAACCATGTCGCGCTGTTCAGCTATTTCGCCTTGCTCAACGCCGGCATTCTCACCATCGCCTGGTTCAAGGCTTGGCGGCTGCTCAACCTGATCGGCTTTGTCGGCACCTTCGGCATCGGTTTCGCCTGGGGCCTGCGCTCCTACACCCCGGAGCTGCTGTGGAGCACCGAGCCGTTCCTGATTGTGTTTTTCCTGATGTACCTGGCCATCGGGCTGCTGTTTGCACGGCGCAAGTTGCTGGAAATGAGCGACGCGCCCGAGGACGACAGCCGCGAGGCGCTGCTGCACTGGTCGGCGCGCAAAGGCGACTACGTCGACGGCACGATGCTGTTCGGCCCGCCGCTGGTGGGTTTCGGTTTGCAGTTCGCGCTGGTCCAGCATCTGGAGTTCGCTGCCGCTTTCAGTGCATTGGCGCTGGGCATGATTTACATGGGCATGGCCCGTTTGCTGATGGGTGGTCGAGCGTTGTTGCTGGCGGAAACCTGTCTGGCGTTGGGCGTGATCTTCGCCAGTCTGGCGATCCCGTTGGGGCTTGATGCGCGCTGGACAGCGGCCGCTTGGGCGGTGGAAGGCGCCGGGATTTTCTGGCTCGGATTGCGTCAGCAAAGACCGCTGGCGCGCGCCTTTGCATTGCTGCTGCAACTGGGTTCGGCGCTGGCGTTCCTCAGTGAGCTGCGGTTCGGCGAAAGCAGCCTGCTGGAAGGTGCACCGCTGGGCGCGTTGATGCTCGGCGTGGCGCTGCTGTTCAGTTTCTACCAATTGCGCAACGCCTTGCCTGAGCAGACGTTGGCGTGGGAGCGCAAAGGCTTGCCGGTGCTGGCCTGCCTCGGTTTGACCTTCCTCTATCTGCTGGCGCCGCTGTTCTTCTTTACCCATGGCACGGCGATCAGTTGGGCGCTGGCCGGTCTGGCGACGTTGTTTGTCGGTTTGCGTCTGCAATCGCGCACTTTCCTCTTCACCGCGTTCGCTGTGCAATTGCTGGGCGGCGCGTTGTTCCTGCTGCGGCTGCAAGGTGCGAGCGGTGAGTCTGGCGCGGTGTTCAGCGCCGGTTGGAGCGGATTGCTCAGCGCGTCGCTGATTGGTCTGGCGTTGATCGCCGGTATGTTGCTTGCTGCGCGCGATGACATGGTGCGCAGCGATGTTCGGCTGTTGCGCGGTTTGTCAGTGGTGTTGCTGGCCGGCCTGGTGCTGATCAACCTCGCTGTTCTGTTCGTGCTGCCGTGGCAAACCGCAAGTGCGGTGTGGGCGGCCAGTGGTCTGTTCATTATCTGGCTGAGCCTTTATCTGAAGCAGCGCGTGAGTTTCGTCTTCGGTCTGCTGTTGCAGGTGATTGGCGGGGCGGCGTTCCTGTTCGCCGGGCCGGACCTGCTGGGGCCGCTGGCCAGCGAAGGGTTGAAACCATTGGCGCATAGCGGATTCTGGACGCCGTTGGTGCTGGGGCTGGCGGCGTTGGTCGGCGCCTGGCGCTTGCAGCTCGGCAACCATGCATCGGCTTTCGATGTGCTGAGTTTGCAGCGTTTGTCTGAAGTGCTGCTGGTGTGGGGCGCGGGTTGGTGGGCGCTGGCGTGGATCAGTGAAGTGCTGCGCTTTGCACCGGTAAATCTTCAGGCGACGTTGCTGCTGACGGTCGCGGCGCTGAGCGTGGCGCTGTGGGCCGTGTTGGCGTTGCGCCTGAAATGGCCGTCGCTGGGTTTGCTCTGCACTTTGCTGATTCCTGCGGCGGGTGTGGTATTGCTCGGGGCATGGCACGCGCGTTACCACCCGGCGGCCGATGTCGGCTGGCTCGCCTGGGCGGCGGTGTTCGTCGTGCATTTCATCTCGTTGCGGCGTCTGGCGCCGATGCTCCCCGAGCGGTCTTTGAGCACCGCTCATGTGCTCGGCTGCTGGTTGTTGATCGGTGTACTGGCGCTGGAGTTGCGTTACGGCTTGCTGCTGTTGTCCGAGCAATACAACGCCTGGCGTTGGCTGGGTTGGGCGATTCTGCCGAGTGTTTATCTGGTGTTGATGGCCGCGCCGCGTACCTGGCCGTGGCCGGTGTCGGCTTATCCGCGCGAGTATCGACTGTACGCGGCGGCGCCGCTGGCCTTGCTCATGCTCGGCTGGTTCTGGCTGGCGAATATTGTCAGCGACGGCACCGCCGAGCCGCTGCCCTATGTGCCGCTGATCAATCCGCTGGAGTTGGGGCTGCTGTTTGCGCTGTTCGGCGTTTACGTGTGGGCCCGCAGCGCCGTGACGCAACTGGCGATCCGCAAGGACATCTTCGATCACGCCACGCAGCTGATTGCGGGTGTTTCGCTGTTCGCGTTTTTCACCGCGCTGGTGAATCGCACGGCTCACCATTGGGGCGGCGTACCGTTCGAGCTGGATTTGCTGCTCGCGTCGATGCAGGTGCAGGCCGGTCTGTCGATCGTCTGGACCTTGATGGCGCTGAGTCTGATGATCGGCGGCCATCTGCGCCATCGTCGTGAAGTCTGGCTGATCGGCGCGGCGCTGATCGGTGTGGTGGTCGCGAAACTGTTCTTTGTCGAATTGAGTAACCGTGGCGGACTCGCCCGGATCGTCTCGTTTATCGGTGTTGGCGTGTTGCTGTTGGTGGTGGGCTATTTCGCCCCGTTGCCGCCCAAGCGCGTCGATGCTGCGCCGGAATCTGAAAAACCGGCCCCGGAAACCGAAGGAGTGTCGTCTTGAGTCAGAAGCTGAACCTGGTCTGGTTGGGCGTTGTTGCGTTGGGCGTGGCGCTGTCGGCCAGCGCGCAGGAAAAACCGGCGGACTTCGCCACGCAAGTGCCGTTGACCGTGAGCGGCGAAGGTCCGTGGTATCGCCTCGAATTGCCCTTGGCCGTGCAACTGAATGCGCGACAAACCGACCTCAGCGATGTGCGCGTGTTCAACGCGGCCGGTGAGGCTCAGGCCTACGCCGTGGCGCGGGAGACCGCGAAAAACGGCGAAGCCCCCACCCTGACCGACGTGAAATGGTTCCCGTTGTACAACTCGGCGGACGCCACCGAGCGCGCGCCGAGTGTGCGGGTGCAATCGAGCGCCAATGGCACGCTGGTCGAAGTGCAGCCGTCGAGTCAGCTGGAGGTGGGCGAAGAAGTGCTGAGCGGCTGGCTGCTCGACGCCAGCGGCATCAAGGCACCGTTGCAGCAATTGATCCTCGACTGGACCAGCGAGCGCGATGGCTTCCAGCGTTTCAGCATCGAAGCCAGCGACGATTTGCAGCATTGGCAGTCGTGGGGTGACGGGCAGGTGGCGCGGCTGACGTTTGCCGACGAGCGGGTCGAGCAGCATGAGGTCGGCTTGCCGGGACAATCGGCGCGTTATCTGCGTTTGTTGTGGAACACGCCGCAATCGGCGCCGATATTGACCTCGGCGCAACTGCAAAGCGCCAGCACGCGCAGCCTGCCGCTGCCATTGGTCTGGTCGCAACCGTTGGCGGGCGCCAGCGTGAAGGCGGGAGAATACACCTGGCAATTGCCGATGGGATTGAACGTCGAGCGCGTGCAGGTCGAACTGAATCAACCGAACAGCCTGGCGCCGGTGACGTTGTCCGGTCGTCGGGAAAGCAGCCTGCCGTGGCAGCCGTTGAGCAGTGGTTTGCTCTATCGCCTGACCCAGAGTGGCCAGGACGTGGTGCAGAACGAATTGCAGTTGCCGGGGCAAACCGTGCAGCAGTTGAAGTTGACGGTGGACGAGCGCGGCGGTGGCTTGGGCGCCGAGGCGCCGACGGTGCGTTTCGCTGTGCGCTCGACGCAACTGGTGTTCCTGGCGCGCGGGGCCGGGCCTTATACGCTGGCGTTGGGCAATGCGACAGTGAAAGCGGCGAACCTGCCGCTGGCAACGCTGATTCCGGATTACAGCGCGGCGAAGTGGGCGGCGTTGGGCAGGGCGACGGTGGCGGGCGGAGTGGTAGAGACGCCGAGCTCCACACTCACATCCGTTGCACACGCTGAACCGAACTGGAAGAAATTCGGGTTGTGGGCGGTGTTGTTGCTGGGTGTTCTGTTTTTGGCGGCGATGGCGTTCAGCTTGTTGCGTAAACCTCCGGCCAATTCCTGAGAATGGCTGGCGCTGCGCGCCATTCGCGGGCAAGCCTCGCTCCCACATTGGAATGCGGTCAACTGTGGGAGCGAGCCTGCTCGCGATGACTGACTGTCAGGCAGCAAAAATCTCAAAACTGCCACCTGTCGCCGGCCCACATCCGGCCGGTTTCGATCTACGCTAAACCCGGCACATGAACTCTGTTGGACGTATCACGTCTGATAGGAGGAAATACGCCCCGACTCGCGTTAAACTGCGCGGGTTTTTAGCCCCCCATTCCACCGGAGCCTTCCATGTCCCGCGTTACCCTGAGTCGCTATTTGATTGAGCAGACCCGTAGCAACAACACCCCTGCCGATCTGCGTTTCCTGATCGAAGTGGTGGCGCGCGCCTGTAAAGAAATCAGCCACGCCGTCTCCAAAGGCGCCCTGGGTGGTGTTCTGGGCAGCATGGGCACTGAAAACGTCCAAGGTGAAGTGCAGAAGAAGCTGGACGTGATGTCCAACGACATCCTGCTCGAAGCCAACGAATGGGGCGGTCACCTGGCCGGCATGGCGTCCGAAGAAATGGACAATGCCTACCAGATCCCGGGCAAATACCCGAAAGGCGCGTACCTGCTGGTATTCGACCCGCTGGACGGTTCGTCGAACATCGACATCAACGCGCCGGTCGGTACGATCTTCTCGGTGCTGCGTTGCCCGAACGAATACCTGACCCAGAACGAGCCTTTGAACGAAAAGGCCTTCCTGCAGCCAGGCGCTCAGCAGGTTGCCGCCGGTTACGCGATCTACGGTCCACAGACCATGCTGGTGCTGACCTTGGGCAATGGCGTCAAAGGCTTCACCCTGGACCGTGAAATGGGCAGCTTCGTACTGACCCATGAAGACATCACGATCCCTGAGTCCACTCAGGAATTCGCGATCAACGCCTCCAACCAGCGTCACTGGGAAGCGCCGGTACAGCGTTACGTCAGCGAATTGCTGGCTGGCGATGAAGGCCCGTTGAAAAAGAACTACAACATGCGCTGGGTTGCCGCGATGGTTGCCGACGTGCACCGCATCCTGACCCGTGGCGGTCTGTTCATGTACCCACGCGACAGCCGCGAGCCGTCGAAGCCGGGCAAACTGCGCCTGATGTACGAAGCCAACCCGATGTCGTTCCTGGTTGAACAGGCGGGCGGCGCGTCCACCGACGGCCATCAGCGCATCCTCGACATTCAACCGGAAGGCCTGCACCAGCGCGTAGCAGTGTTCCTCGGTTCGAAAGAAGAAGTCGCACGCGTCACGGCTTACCACCAGGAGTAAACATGACCGCGCCCTGGCAGCCGTTGCTCGAATGGTGGTTCGGAAATTCCGAATCGTCGAACGAAGTAGCGGCTGAGAAGGGCAGGTTATGGTTCGGCAAGCACGACAGCCAGGACCTCGAAGCGCAGACGCGTTTCGGGGACTGGGTTGAGCAGGCACTGGCCGGCGGATTGACTGACTGGGCGCAACGCCCGGAAGGTTGGCTGGCCTTGGTGCTGCTGCTCGATCAACTGCCGCGAATGATCTTTCGCGAAACACCCAAATCCTTTTCCGGCGATCTCAGGGCTCAGGCACTGGTGGCGCAAGGCATTGCTGCGGATTTTGATCGGCAGTTGCGGCCGATTCAGCGGGTGTTCATCTATCTGGTGTTCGAGCACTGCGAGAATCTGGCGGTGCAGAATGAGGCCGTCTCACGCTATATCGATCTGGTGGCGCAACAGCCAGAGGGCGACCGGGCGCTGTTCGGCGATTATCTGAATTATGCCGAGAAGCATCAGCAGGTGATTGCGCGGTTTGGACGGTTTCCGCATCGCAATGCGGTGTTGGGAAGGGAGTCTACGGTTGAGGAGTTGGTGTTTCTTTCGCAGCCTGGGTCAAGGTTCTAAATCTTTATCGCGGCTGATGCCGTCATCGCGAGCAGGCTCGCTCCCACAGTGGATCTCCAGCGTTACGAAGATCCATGTGGGAGCGAGCCTGCTCGCGATGAGGCCCGTAAAAGCGCTTTAGATCCTGAAGCTACCGACCAATTGCTTAAGACGCGCCGCCTGCTGCTCCAGATCGGAACACGCCCGCAACGTCGATTGCAGGTTTTCCACCCCTTCCTGGTTCAGCGTGTTGATCTCGGTAATGTCGACATTGATCGACTCCACCACCGCAGTCTGCTCTTCCGTCGCCGTCGCCACGGACTGGTTCATCCCGTCGATCTCACCAATACGCTGCGTCACGCTACCCAGACGCTCGCCCGCCTGATTGGCGATGCCGACGCTGCTTTCACTCTGACGCTGGCTGTCGGTCATGGTGCTCACCGCTTCACGGGCGCCGACTTGCAGTTCCTCGATCATCTTCTGCACTTGCTGCGCCGAGTCCTGGGTGCGATGCGCCAGGTTGCGCACTTCGTCGGCGACCACGGCAAAACCGCGCCCGGCTTCACCGGCACGGGCGGCTTCGATGGCGGCGTTCAGCGCCAACAGGTTGGTCTGCTGCGAGATGCTGGTGATCACTTCCAGAATCTGCCCAATGTTCACCGTGTTGCTGTTGAGCGTCTCAATGTTGCCGCACGAATCGCTGATCTTCGCCGAGAGCTGCTGCATCGCCGCGATGGTTTTATCCACCACTTGCTGACCGTCTTCGGCCAAGGCGCGCGCGTCGCTGGAATGCTGCGAGGCGAGGGCGGCGTTCTGGGCGATTTCCTGGGCGGCGGCGCCCAGTTCATTGATGGCGGCGGCCACGCTGCTGGTGCGCGAGGCTTGCTGATCGGAGTTGAACATCGACGAGTTGGACGCGGCGACAACGCGCAAGGCGACTTCGTTGACCTGGCCGGTGGCCGAGGACACTTCGCGGATCGAGGTGTGAATCCGCTCGACAAAACGGTTGAACGAAGTACCCAGCGCGCCGAATTCGTCGTGGCCGTGAATGGTCAGGCGCTTGGTCAGGTCGCCTTCACCTTCGGCGATGTCATGCATGGCGCGGCCCATGGTCAGCAGCGGCTGCATCAGGAAGCTGATCAGCATGCCCAGCAGCGCGATGATGATCACCACCGCGATAACCATGGCGATGATCGCCGAGGTGCGGAACTCGCTGAGCATCGAGAACGCGGTGTCCTGATCCAGCACCAGCGCCACATACCAATCCGCCGACGGCACGCCGTTGACGTGGGTGAAGGAGATGAACTGGCGTTTGCCGTCGATCTCGACCTCTTTCATGCCCGGGCTGACTTGCGGCGCGCCGTTCGGGTAGGCCTCGGCGAGGTTCTTGAGCACCAGTTTGCTATCCGGGTGGATCAGGATCTTGCCGTCGGCGCTGACGATAAACGCATGGCCGTGACCGCCGAAGTTCAGCGAGTTGATGATCGCGCTGACGCTGGACAGGTCAATGTCGGCGCCGGCGACGCCGATCATCTGGTTCTGATGCTTCACCGGTGTGGCCACGGTGATCACCAGTTTGCCGGAGGACGCAGCGATGTACGGTTCGGTGACGATGGTCTGTTGCGCGCCGTTGGCCGCCTTGTACCAGCCGCGTGCGCGAGGGTCGTAATCGGCGGCGCGATTGCCGGCCGGAACCGAGAACATCACGCCGTCAGTGCCGCCGAAGTAGCTCAGCTGGAAATTGCTGGTGTAGGCCGGCAAGTCGATGGCGCGCTTGAGGCTGGCCTGGGCGCTGCCGTCCACGGCGATCTGTTGGGACAGCGATTGCAGCAGCTGGATGCGGCTTTCCAGCCAGGTTTGAATGTTGCTGGTGGTCAGGCTGCCGAGTTCCTGCATCGACGATTCGGTACTGCTGCGCAAGGTCTGGCGCTGGCGGTAGTCGTTGAAGAGGATGAAACAGGCGAATGCAACGGCCACCACGAGGGCAGCAGCCAACAAGATTTTGTGGCTGAACTTCATGTTTCTGGTCATTAAATGAACTACCGCGGAGGTGCTGGTCGACAAGGGGCGTCAATTTGCCACAGGAACGGGCTTTGCGCTGCTTTTATGTCGACTGAGCGGCGCCAAAGATTAGGCGAATTCTGTCAAAACCGACGAAATGCTCAACAACGCGAGAAAGTGGCTGATTTTTCGGCAAAAGGCAGACGAGCGGCCCGATAAATAGGCGCTCGGTCAGGGAACCAGACAGGGGTTTTCTCTTCTAAGCTTCAGCTTGGCTGTCATGCCATTCCCCTTTGTCCCAGGAGCTACACAATGTTGCTGCGTTCCATCGCCCTGCTTTCGTTCTGCGTGTTGCTGGCCGCGTGCGGCAAAATCAATCAGGAAAACTACTCCAAGTTGTCGACAGGCATGGCCAAGGCCGAGGTGGAAACCTTGCTGGGCAAACCTACCGACTGCGCGGGCGCGCTCGGCATGTCCAGTTGCACCTGGGGCGACAAGAACAGCTTTATCAGCGTGCAGTACGCCGGTGACAAAGTGTTGATGTTTTCCGGCCAAGGCCTGAAGTAAACCGGGGCGATATGCCCACGGGAGAAAAACAATGAAGCGGTTATTGATCCTCCTTTTTGCCAGCCTGGTATTGGCCGGCTGCGCCACTTCTGGTGAAAATCCGTTGGCGCCGAAAACGGTCAACAGCGTCAATCTCAAGAAGTACCAAGGGACCTGGTACGAGTTGGCGCGTCTGCCGATGTATTTCCAGCGCAACTGCGCGCAATCCGAAGCGCATTACACGCTCAAGCCGGACGGCAACATTCTGGTGCTGAATCGCTGCCTGACGGCGGATTGGCAATGGGAAGAGGCCAAGGGCACGGCTTATCCACAGGTGCCGGGCAAGACCGACAAGTTGTGGGTCGAGTTCGATACCTGGTTTTCGCGGTTGATACCGGGTGTGGCGAAGGGCGAATACTGGGTGTTGTTCGTCAGCGACGACTACAAGACTGCGATCGTCGGCGACCCGAGCCGTCGCTATCTGTGGTTGCTGTCGCGAACCCCGACGGTCAACGGTGTAGTGCGCGAAGAACTGCTGAGCAAGGCGCGTCAGCAGGGGTATGACACCACGCGGCTGATCTGGCGTGCGACGGATACGCAGATGGCCAAGACCTCCAACTGATCACGCACCCTTTGTAGGAGCCGGCTTGCCGGCGATGGGGCCGTCATGTTCAACATCACTGTTGACAGACAGTCCGCCATCGCCGGCAAGCCGGCTCCTACAAGGGTTTGTGTCAGCCGAGGAGATCGCGCAGGACTTGGGTGAACGCGCGGTTACTTTCCTCTTCCCCGGCATGTCGCCCATCGCGCACAACCCATTGGCCATTGACCAGCACATCGCGCACCTGGCGATCGCCGCCGGCAAACAACCAACGATTGATAATCCCGTCTCCACTGGCGGTCGCCAGGTACGGATCGTTGCCGTCCAGTACCAGCCAATCTGCCCGTTTGCCAACTTCCAGTGCACCGATCGGCTGCCCCATCGCCTGCGCGCCGCCGTCGAGTGCTGCGTCGTACAGCGTACGGCCGACCATCGGCTGATCCGCGCCATACAACCGGTTACGCCGCTGATCTCGCAGGCGCTGGCCGTATTCCAGCCAACGCAATTCTTCCACCACGCTCAGCGACACATGGCTGTCAGAACCGATGCCCATGCGCCCACCTTGAGCGAGGAAGTCCACCGCCGGGAAAATCCCGTCGCCGAGGTTGGCTTCGGTGGTCAGGCACAAACCGGCAATGGCGCGACTCTTGGCCATCAGCGTCACTTCTTCCGGGTTGGCGTGGGTCGCGTGGACCAGGCACCAGCGTTGGTCGACTTCGGTGTTTTCGTACAGCCATTGCAGCGGACGGCGACCGCTCCAGCTCAGGCAGTCGTCGACTTCCTTCTGCTGCTCGGCGATGTGAATGTGCACCGGGCACTGCTTGTCGCTGGCCGCCAGCACTTCGCTGATCTGCTGCGGTGTTACCGCACGCAACGAGTGGAAACACAGACCCAGCGATTGGGCCGGTTGCTGCGCCAGGATCGGCTGTAAGCGCGACTGGAGCTTGAGGTAGTTTTCAGTGCTGTTGATAAAGCGACGTTGGCCGTCGTTCGGCGTCTGGCCGCTGAAACCGGAATGGCTGTAGAGCACCGGCAGCAGGGTCAAACCGATGCCGGCGGAGCTGGCCGCCTGGCTGATGCGTAGCGCCAGTTCGGCCGGATCTGCATAGGGTTGGCCGCTTGTGTCGTGGTGCACGTAATGAAATTCCGCCACCGAGGTGTAACCGGCCTTGAGCATTTCGATGTACAGCTGCCGGGCGATTACGCCGAGTTGATCCGGGCTGATTTTTCCGACGAGACGGTACATCAAATCGCGCCAGGTCCAGAAACTGTCGTTCGGATTACCGGCCACTTCCGCCAACCCGGCCATCGCTCGCTGGAACGCGTGTGAGTGCAGATTCGGCATGCCTGGCAGCAGCGGACCGCTTAGCCGTTCGGCACCATCTGCGTGGGAATCGGCCTGGATATGGGTCAAAACGCCGTCGGCGCTGACCTCAAGACGTACATTGTTGGCCCATCCACTAGGCAGCAGCGCGCGTTCGGCAAAGAAGGCGGACATGGTTCAGCACCCCATCGTGTGTTATTTGTATATACATATACAGACGTTTGCCTGCCCGGTAAACTCCGGCAAGCTAGCAACCTCTCTTCAACGAACAAGGATTAACCGTGCCGACTCCGCCTGCAGTGTCACCGTTGGCCGCGAACATGGGCGACAGTCCGGCGCCCTTGTACGCCCGCGTCAAACAGATGATCACCCAGCAAATCGACAGTGGAAACTGGCCGCCGCACTACCGCGTTCCGTCGGAAAGCGAGCTGGTCAGCCAACTCGGTTTCAGCCGCATGACCATCAACCGCGCGTTGCGCGAGATGACTGCCGACGGTCTGTTGGTGCGTATGCAAGGCGTCGGCACGTTCGTCGCCGAACCGAAAAGCCAGTCCGCGCTGTTCGAAGTGCACAACATCGCCGACGAAATCGCCTCCCGTGGCCATCGCCATACCTGCAAGGTCATTACCCTTGAAGAAGAGGCCGCCGGTTCCGAGCGCGCCCTGGCGCTGGACATGCGTGAAGGTCAAAAAGTCTTCCACTCGCTGATCGTGCATTTCGAAAACGATATTCCGGTGCAAATCGAAGACCGTTTCGTCAACGCGCTGGTCGCCCCGGACTATCTCAAGCAGGACTTCACCCTGCAAACGCCTTACGCCTATCTGAACCAGGTCGCGCCGCTGACCGAAGGCGAACATGTGGTCGAGGCGATTCTGGCCGAGGCCAGCGAGTGCAAGTTGCTGCAGATTGAGAAAGGCGAGCCGTGCCTGCTGATTCGTCGCCGCACCTGGTCTGGCCGTCAGCCAGTGACCGCCGCCCGTTTGATCCACCCTGGTTCTCGTCATCGTTTGGAAGGTCGGTTTCATAAATGAGTCGGATAAAGGTTTTACGTGCCGTTGATTACCCGCGCATGCCGTGGAAAAACGGCGGCGGCAGCACTGAAGAAATCACTCGCGATGCGGGTACTGGCCTGGATGGTTTCGGTTGGCGCCTGTCGATTGCCGATATTGGTGAGTCGGGCGGGTTTTCCACCTTCGCCGGTTACGAGCGCATCATCACCGTGCTGCAAGGCGACGGCATGACCTTGTCGGTTGATGGCCAGAACACGCGGCCGTTGTTACCGCTGGACCCGTTTGCCTTCAGCGGTGAGAGCCACGTTGCCTGCACACTGCTCGGCGGGCCAATTCGCGATTTCAACCTGATTTATGCGCCGCAGCGTTACAGCGCACGGTTGCAGTGGCTGGACGGTGAGCAACGGTTTTTCAGTTCGGCGGGCACGGTGTTGGTGTTCAGTGTCGGCGAGGCGCTGGCAGTGCAGGTCGGTAACAACACCCAGCAATTGGGTCGCCATGACTGCCTGCAACTCGACGGTAATAATGGCCTGCTGGAAGTCTTCAGTGTCGGCCCGTGCTGTGTGGTCGAGCTGACTGCACGCTGATCCAAATTCCTTTCGCGGGCAAGCCTCGCTCCTACAGTGGACCGCAGATCCCCTGTAGGAGCGAGGCTTGCCCGCGAAGCTTTTCGCTACTTGAACGCGTTTCCCATCGCGCACCAACTTGTTACCGAACGCCCCAGCGTGGCGCAAAACCCCGCTCAAGTAACAAGCCATCACCCCTTCGAAAAATCCCCCCGAAAAATTTCATCTCCCGCAGAACCCTTGATCTACAGGCTTCTCAGCCCCTAAACAATTTTTCTTGAACACCCATCCAACAAGTTGGCCGCTTGATTGCATATGCTTGTATGTACAAGTAAAGACGTATGCGTATGAGTCGATCGAGACTCTCCGCAGCGTCCACTGATTCGCTTGTGTCGCGTTGACGCGCACAGGCTGGCTTGCCCACCGCCAGGGTTGGTTTGAATTGATCGCTGAGGAGTCTTTTTCGTGACTGACAATACCCAGAAACCTACTAAGTTTCGTGACGTTGAAATCCGTGCCGCCCGCGGTAATAAGCTGACCGCCAAGAGCTGGCTGACCGAAGCGCCGCTGCGCATGCTGATGAACAACCTCGACCCGGAAGTCGCCGAGAACCCTAAAGAGCTGGTGGTTTACGGTGGTATCGGTCGTGCGGCGCGTAACTGGGAATGCTACGACAAGATTGTCGAAAGCCTGACCAACCTGAACGAAGACGAGACCCTGCTGGTGCAATCCGGCAAGCCGGTCGGCGTGTTCAAGACCCACAGCAACGCCCCGCGCGTACTGATCGCCAACTCCAACCTGGTGCCACACTGGGCGAGCTGGGAACACTTCAACGAACTCGACGCCAAAGGCCTGGCCATGTACGGCCAGATGACCGCCGGCAGCTGGATCTACATCGGCAGCCAGGGCATCGTTCAAGGCACCTACGAAACCTTCGTCGAAGCCGGTCGCCAGCACTACAACGATGACCTCAAAGGTCGTTGGGTCCTGACCGCAGGCCTGGGCGGCATGGGCGGCGCTCAACCTCTGGCTGCAACTTTGGCCGGCGCTTGCTCGCTGAACATCGAATGCCAACAGGTCAGCATCGACTTCCGTTTGAACAGCCGCTACGTCGACGAGCAAGCCAAAGACCTCGACGACGCTCTGGCTCGCATCGAGAAATACACCAAGGAAGGCAAAGCGATTTCCATCGCCCTGCTGGGTAACGCCGCTGAAATCCTGCCGGAACTGGTACGCCGCGGTGTGCGCCCGGACATGGTCACCGACCAGACCAGCGCCCACGACCCGCTCAACGGTTACCTGCCGGCCGGCTGGACCTGGGAAGAGTACCGCGCTCGTGCCAAGACCGAGCCTGCTGCCGTGGTGAAAGCCGCCAAGCAATCGATGGCCGTACACGTTAAAGCGATGCTGGATTTCCAGAAAATGGGCATCCCGACTTTCGACTACGGCAACAACATCCGTCAGATGGCCCAGGAAGAAGGCGTGGAAAACGCATTCGACTTCCCAGGCTTCGTACCGGCTTACATCCGTCCGCTGTTCTGCCGTGGCATCGGCCCGTTCCGTTGGGCTGCACTGTCGGGCAACGCCGAAGACATCTACAAAACCGACGCCAAGGTCAAAGAACTGATCCCGGACGACGCCCACCTGCACAACTGGCTGGACATGGCGCGCGAGCGCATCAGCTTCCAGGGTCTGCCGGCACGTATCTGCTGGGTTGGCCTGGGTCTGCGCGCCAAGCTTGGTCTGGCGTTCAACGAAATGGTACGCAGCGGTGAATTGTCCGCGCCAATCGTGATCGGTCGCGACCACCTGGACTCCGGTTCGGTGTCGAGCCCGAACCGCGAAACCGAGTCGATGCAAGACGGTTCCGATGCCGTGTCCGACTGGCCACTGCTCAACGCCTTGCTCAACACCGCGAGCGGCGCGACCTGGGTTTCCCTGCATCACGGCGGCGGCGTCGGCATGGGCTTCTCCCAGCATTCCGGCATGGTGATTGTCTGCGACGGCACTGACGAAGCGGCCGAGCGTATTGCCCGCGTTCTGCACAACGACCCGGCCACCGGCGTTATGCGTCACGCCGATGCGGGTTACCAGATCGCGATCGACTGCGCCAAGGAACAAGGGCTGAACCTGCCGATGATTACCGGTAAATAAAACAGCCTTCGGCACTACGCAAAACCTGTAGGAGCGAGGCTTGCCCGCGAAGGCGTCTTTACTGACCCACCGCGGTTCGCGGGCAAGCCTCGCTCCTACAGGGGGATATACCAACCCGGAAGAACAATCCACAGAGGTTGAATCATGGCTGTTAACAACGATCGTGCAGGCAGCAAACCGTTGATCGAGAAACGTTCGATCGACTACATCCCGGAAGCGGAAAGACACGGTCGTCTGTTCAGTCAGTTCACGCTGTGGATGGGTGCCAACCTGCAAATCACCGCGATTGTCACCGGGGCCCTGGCCGTGGTGCTGGGCGGTGACGTGTTCTGGTCGTTGATCGGTCTGTTGATCGGTCAACTGCTCGGCGGCGGGGTGATGGCGCTGCACGCTGCGCAAGGGCCCAAGCTTGGCCTGCCGCAGATGATCTCCAGCCGTGTGCAGTTTGGCGTTTATGGCGCGGCGATCCCGATCGTGCTGGTGTGCCTGATGTACCTGGGCTTCACCGCAACGGGTACCGTGCTGTCCGGCCAGGCGCTGGGCCAGTTGTTTGGCGTCAGTGACACCGTCGGTATCCTCATCTTCGCCAGTGTCATCGTGCTGGTCACGGTGCTGGGCTATCGGGTGATCCATTGGATTGGCCGTATTGCCAGCGTCATTGGTGTGATTGCCTTCGTTTACCTGTTCAGTCGTTTGATGAGCCAGACTGACGTTGGCGCACTCCTGCAAATCCGCCACTTCAGCTGGAGCAGCTTCCTGCTGGCGGTGTCGCTCGCGGCGTCCTGGCAGATCGCCTTCGGTCCTTACGTGGCTGACTATTCACGCTACTTGCCGAGCAAGACTTCCTCGGTGAAAACCTTTTTCGCCGCGGGTGCAGGTTCGGTCATTGGCGCGCAGGTGGCGATGATCCTGGGCGTGTTTGCCGCCGCTTCGGCCAATGGGCAATTCGCCGGTCACGAAGTGGCCTACATCGTGGGTCTGGGTGGTACCGGTGCCACCGCTGCGCTGCTGTACTTCAGCATCGCGTTCGGCAAGGTCACCATCTCCACGCTGAACTCCTACGGCAGCTTCATGTGCATCGCGACCATCATCAGCGGTTTCCGTGGTGACCTGAAAGTAACGCGCTTGCAGCGTCTGCTGTTTGTGCTGGTCATCGTGGGTACGGCGACCCTGATGGCGTTGCTCGGTCAGCACTCGTTCCTCGGTGCGTTCAAGTCCTTCATCCTGTTCTTGCTGGCGTTCTTTACCCCATGGAGCGCGATCAACCTGGTGGACTACTACTGCATCACCCGTGAGCGCTACGACGTGCCGGCGCTGTCCGATCCGAACGGTCGTTACGGTCGTTGGAACTTTCTGGGTATCAGCGTCTATGTTTTCGGTGTGCTGGTGCAGCTGCCGTTCATCTCCAGCAAGTTCTATACAGGTCCGCTGGTGGCCGCTCTGGGTGATGTGGATATCTCCTGGATCATCGGCCTGGTGATTCCCGCCGCCCTGTATTACGTGTGTGCAAAAAAATGGCACGGCACAGTGCCCGATCAACTGATCCTGCCGGTCGAGCGGGACGTTATTACCGAACAAAAGCTGAATGTCGGTCGCGCTGCGGCGCAGGCCTGATTGGACGTGGACAGGGCTGGATGCCTCTTGACTGCCGTAAGCCAATTCATGATTAGGAGCGTCACAACAATGAAATCGAACAAGACCCTGCTGACCACATTGCTTTCTATGGGCCTGCTGGCCAGCGCCGGCGCCACTCAGGCAGCCGGTTGGTGCGAATCGGGCAAACCGGTGAAATTCGCCGGCCTGAACTGGGAAAGCGCCATGCTCCTGACCGACGTGCTGCAAGTCGTGCTGGAGAAAGGCTACGACTGCAAGACCGACAGCCTGCCGGGCAACTCCATCACCATGGAAAACGCCCTGAGCAGCAACGACATTCAAGTGTTTGCCGAAGAGTGGGTCGGCCGCAGCGAAGTCTGGAACAAGGCCGAGAAGGCCGGCAAAGTCGTCGGTGTCGGCGCACCAGTCGTGGGCGCAGTCGAAGGCTGGTACGTGCCGCGCTACGTGATCGAAGGCGACGCCAAGCGCAAACTGGAAGCCAAGGCGCCGGACCTGAAAAACATTGCCGACCTGGGCAAGTATGCCGCCGTGTTCAAGGACGCCGAAGAACCCGCCAAGGGCCGTTTCTACAACTGCCCGGCGGGCTGGACCTGTGAGCTGGACAACAGCGAAATGCTGAAAAGCTACGGCCTGGAAAGCAGCTACACCAACTTCCGTCCGGGCACCGGCCCGGCACTGGATGCCGCAGTGCTGTCGAGCTACAAGCGTGGCGAGCCGATCCTGTTCTACTACTGGTCGCCAACGCCGCTGATGGGTCAGGTTGACCTGGTGAAACTCGAAGAGAAGCCGGGCGTGGACAAGCGCGTGACCATCAAGGTCGGCCTGTCCAAGACCTTCCACGAGCAAGCCCCGGAACTGGTGGCCGTGCTGGAAAAGGTCAACCTGCCGATCGACCTGCTGAACCAGAACCTCGGGCGTATGGCCAAAGAGCGGATCGAGTCGCCAAAACTGGCCAAGATCTTCTTGAAGGAACATCCTGAAGTCTGGCACGCATGGGTGAGCGAAGACGCAGCCAAAAAGATCGACGCGGCCTTGTAGGTTGAGCTTTTCCGACTGCCGTCAGCGGCAGTCGGATGCTTGATCGCAACCCCTTGATTGAGAGTCTCTTATGTTTCCCGAAAGCTTTACCTTTTCCATCGCCGACTGGGTCAACGGTTGGGTCGATTCGCTGGTCACCAACTACGGCGATGTGTTCCGCAGCATCTCCGACACCCTGTTGTGGGCCATCGTCAATCTTGAAGGGCTGCTGCGTGCGGCGCCCTGGTGGCTGATGCTGGCAATCGTGGCGGGCGTTGCCTGGCACGCGACCCGCAAGGTCGTGACCACCTCCGTGATCGTCGGTTTGCTGTTCCTGGTGGGCGCGGTCGGCCTCTGGGACAAGCTGATGCAGACCCTCGCGCTGATGATGGTCGCGACGGTCATTTCGGTGCTGATCGGCATTCCGCTGGGCATTCTCTCGGCACGCAGCAATCGCCTGCGTTCGGTGCTGATGCCGTTGCTGGACATCATGCAGACCATGCCGAGCTTCGTGTACCTGATCCCGGTGCTGATGCTGTTCGGCCTGGGCAAGGTCCCGGCGATTTTCGCCACCGTGATCTACGCCGCGCCGCCGCTGATCCGCCTGACTGATCTGGGCATCCGCCAGGTCGACGGTGAAGTGATGGAAGCGATCAACGCCTTCGGTGCCAACCGCTGGCAGCAACTGTTTGGCGTGCAATTGCCGCTGGCCCTGCCGAGCATCATGGCCGGGATCAACCAGACCACCATGATGGCCCTGTCGATGGTGGTAATTGCCTCGATGATCGGTGCCCGTGGCCTGGGTGAAGATGTGTTGGTGGGGATTCAGACCCTCAACGTCGGACGCGGCCTTGAAGCCGGTCTGGCGATCGTGATTCTGGCAGTGGTGATCGACCGCATTACACAGGCGTACGGTCGTGCACGGCATGAGGTGAGCAAATGAGCAACGCAGCCATCAGCAAGATCGAAGTCAAAAACGTCTTCAAGATTTTCGGTAACCGCTCCAAGGAAGCGCTGGGCATGATCGGCCAGGGCAAGACCAAGGATCAGGTGCTGGCCGAAACCGGCTGCGTGGTCGGTGTGAACGACCTGTCGTTGAGCATCGGTAGCGGCGAGATCTTCGTGATCATGGGCCTGTCCGGTTCTGGTAAATCGACCCTGGTGCGCCACTTCAACCGCCTGATCGACCCGACCAGCGGCGCGATCCTGGTGGATGGCGTGGACATCCTGCAATACGACATGGAAGCCCTGCGCGAATTTCGTCGTCGCAAGATCAGCATGGTGTTCCAGAGCTTCGGCCTGTTGCCGCACAAGACCGTGGTGGACAACGTCGCCTACGGCCTGAAAGTGCGCGGCGAGAGCAAGCAGATGTGCACCGAACGCGCGCTGCACTGGATCAACACCGTGGGCCTCAAGGGCTACGAAAACAAATACCCGCATCAGCTTTCGGGCGGCATGCGTCAGCGTGTGGGCCTGGCACGTGCGTTGGCGGCGGACACCGACATCATCCTGATGGACGAAGCCTTCAGTGCGCTCGATCCGCTGATTCGCGCCGAGATGCAGGACCAGTTGCTGGAGCTGCAAAAGACCCTGCACAAGACCATCGTCTTCATTACCCACGACCTCGACGAGGCCGTGCGCATCGGCAACCGCATCGCGATCCTCAAGGATGGCCGCCTGATTCAGGTCGGCACCCCGCGAGAGATCCTGCATTCGCCGGCGGATGAGTATGTCGACCGGTTCGTACAGCGGCGGGCGGCGGTGGTTTAAAGGTTTGCGGCGTTTGTGCCGGCCCCATCGCGAGCAGGCTCGCTCCCACACCTGTAGGAGCGAGGCTTGCCCGCGAAGGCGCCGGTGAAGCTGCATCAATATTCAGGTTGTACGGTTGAGGTTAATGATGTCCCAGGCTGAAAAAATCGTTATCGCCGATGCCCCGCTGCGTTGGCAGGATGTGGTCGCGGTAGCCCGTCACGGCGCACAACTCGAGCTGTCGGCCCAGACCTGGGCACGCATCGACAATGCCCAGGCGATCGTCCAGCGCATCGTCACCAGCGGCGAACGCGCCTATGGCGTCAACACCGGTCTGGGCGCGCTTTGCAACGTTTCGCTCAAAGACGAACAGCTCAGCCAACTGTCGCGCAACACCTTGCTCAGCCATGCCTGTGGCGTCGGCGCTCCACTGGCCGACGAGCAGACCCGCGCGATCATGTGTGCAGCGATCCGCAACTACTCCCAGGGCAAATCCGGCATTCACCGGCAAGTGGTCGAAGCCTTGCTGGCGCTGCTCAATCGGGGCATCACCCCGCAAGTGCCGTCCCAGGGTTCGGTCGGTTACCTGACCCACATGGCGCACATCGGCATCGCACTGCTGGGTGTCGGCAATGTCAGCTATCGCGGGCAGATTGTTTCCGCTCAACAGGCGCTGGCTGAAGAAGGCCTGCAACCTGTTCAACTCGGCGCCAAGGACGGTTTGTGCCTGGTCAACGGTACGCCGTGCATGAGCGGCCTCAGCTGCCTGGCGATTGCCGATGCGACGCGCCTGCTGCAGTGGGCCGACGTGATCAGTGCCATGAGCTTCGAAGCCCAGCGTGGCCAGATCGCTGCGTTCGACGCCGAGATCATCGCGCTCAAACCGCATCCGGGCATGCAACAGGTCGGGATCAACCTGCGGGCGCTGCTCGATGGCAGCGAAGTGATTGCCAGCAGCAAAGGCATTCGTACGCAGGATGCGCTGAGCATCCGGTCGATCCCGCAAGTCCACGGCGCCGCACGGGATCAACTGACCCACGCGATTCAACAGATCGAAACCGAGCTTAACGGCTGCACCGACAACCCGTTGCTGCTGGGCACACCGGACAACTTCCGCGTCATGTCCCAAGCCAACCCGCACGGTCAGTCCGTGGCCCTGGCAGCTGATTTGCTGGCCATCGCCATGGCCGAAATCGGCTCCATCGCCGAACGACGTCTGGACCGTTTGATCAACCCGCACGTCAGCGGTCTGCCGGCGTTCCTGGTGGCCAATCCGGGGGTGAACTCCGGGATGATGATCGTGCAATACGTCGCCGCTTCGCTGTGTGCGGAAAACCGCCAGTTGGCGCAACCGGCGGTGCTCGACAACTACGTCACTTCCGGCTTGCAGGAAGACCACCTGAGCATGGGCACCAACGCCGCGCTGAAGCTGCATCGCGCGCTGGAAAACTGCACGCAGATCCTCGCCATCGAGTACCTGCTGGCGGCCCAGGCTTTTGAGTTCCTCAAAGAGCAACGCTTCGGCGCCGGCACCGATGCGGCGTGGCGTCTGCTGCGTGAGCGTGTTCCGGCCTACGACCAGGATCGCTGGCTTGCACCGGACATCGCCGCCGCTGCCAGCGTATTGAAAGACTCGAATTTGCTGCACAAGGCTTTACCGAATCTGAACTGATTTCCACACAACACCAACGTGCCAAGGCGCGGCTCCCAAAAAGCGAGTCGCGACGGACAACGGATATCTCCGGAGCGTCTGGTGAGTCTTCTTCGTTTATGAAGAATAAAAACTCTCAAAAGGAGCACAAAATGACTGCACTAAACCTGATCCCCGGCCAACTGAGCCTTGCCCAACTGCGTGATGTCTATCAGCAACCGGTCAAAATCACCCTCGATAACAGCGCTGCTGCCCAGATCGAAGCCAGCGTTGCCTGCGTGGAACAGATCCTCGCCGAGAACCGCACCGCTTACGGCATCAACACCGGTTTCGGCCTGCTGGCCTCGACCCGCATCGCCAGCGAAGACCTGGAAAACCTGCAGCGCTCGCTGGTGCTGTCCCACGCTGCCGGCGTCGGCGAGCCGATCAGCGACGCGTTGGTGCGTCTGGTCATGGTGCTCAAGGTCAACAGCCTGAGCCGTGGCTTCTCCGGTATTCGTCGCGTGGTCATCGACGCGCTGATCGCCCTGATCAACGCCGAGGTTTACCCGCACATTCCATTGAAAGGTTCGGTCGGTGCCTCCGGCGACCTGGCGCCATTGGCCCACATGTCGCTGGTGCTGCTGGGTGAAGGCAAGGCTCGTTACAAAGGCGAGTGGATGGAAGCGACCGAAGCGCTGAAAGTCGCCGGTCTGACCCCGCTGACCCTGGCCGCGAAAGAAGGCCTGGCGCTGCTCAACGGTACTCAGGTGTCCACCGCTTACGCATTGCGCGGTCTGTTCGAAGGTGAAGATCTGTTCGCGGGCGCCCTGGCCCTGGGCGGCCTGACCGTTGAAGCGGTGCTGGGTTCGCGCTCGCCGTTCGACGCCCGTATCCACGCTGCCCGTGGCCAGAAAGGCCAGATCGACGCCGCTGCCGCTTACCGCGACTTGCTGGGCGAGCGCAGTGAAGTGTCCGATTCGCACGAGAACTGCGAAAAGGTCCAGGACCCGTACTCCCTGCGCTGCCAGCCGCAAGTCATGGGCGCCTGCCTGACCCAGTTCCGTCAGGCTGCCGAAGTGCTCGCCGTCGAAGCCAACGCCGTTTCGGATAACCCGCTGGTGTTCGCTGCTGAAGGTGACGTGATCTCTGGCGGTAACTTCCACGCCGAACCTGTCGCGATGGCCGCCGACAACATGGCCCTGGCCATCGCTGAAATCGGCTCGCTGAGCGAACGCCGCATCTCGCTGATGATGGACAAGCACATGTCGCAACTGCCGCCGTTCCTGGTGGCCAATGGCGGCGTGAACTCCGGTTTCATGATCGCCCAGGTGACCGCTGCGGCACTCGCCAGCGAGAACAAGGCGTTGTCCCATCCGCATTCGGTGGACAGCCTGCCAACCTCCGCCAACCAGGAAGACCACGTGTCGATGGCTCCGGCTGCCGGCAAGCGTCTGTGGGAAATGGCCGAGAACACCCGTGGCATCCTCGCGGTGGAATGGCTGGCCGCCGCTCAAGGCCTGGACCTGCGCGACGGTCTGAAGACCTCGCCGAAACTGGAAAAGGCTCGGGCGATTCTGCGTAAAGAAGTGCCGTTCTATGAGAAGGACCGCTTCTTTGCGCCGGATATCAATGCGGCCAGCGAGTTGTTGGCGACGCGTTGCCTGAATGAACTGGTATCGGCGAAGTTGCTGCCTAGTCTGTGATGGCTTCTTCGCGGGCAAGCCTCGCTCCTACATTGTAGGAGCGAGGCTTGCCCGCGAACCGATTTTGAACATTGTGGAGATTACGGGATGAAAACTCTCTGGCAACACTGCCACGTCGCAACCATGGCGCAAGGCGTCTACTCGATCATCGAGGACGCGGCCATCGTGACGTCCGGTGCGCACATTGAGTGGATCGGCCCACGTGCTGAACTGCCGGCGGGTGAATACCCGGCCGTCAACGATTTGAACGGGGCCTGGGTTACGCCGGGCCTGATCGACTGCCACACCCACACGGTGTTCGGCGGTAACCGCAGCGGTGAATTCGAACAGCGTCTGCAAGGCGTCAGCTATGCGGAAATCGCCGCGGCCGGCGGCGGCATCGCCAGCACCGTGCGCGCCACGCGGGCGGCCAGTGAAGACGAGTTGTTCGCCAGCGCCGCCAAGCGGCTGAAGAGTTTGATGCGCGATGGCGTGACCAGCATCGAAATCAAATCCGGCTACGGCCTCGACCTGGCCAACGAACGCAAGATGCTGCGCGTGGCCCGCCGTCTCGGGGCGGAACTGCCGATCAGCGTGCGCAGCACCTGCCTGGCGGCCCACGCCTTGCCGCCGGAATACAAGGATCGCGCCGACGACTACATCGATCACATCTGCGCCGAGATGCTCCCGGCCCTGGCCGCCGAAGGGCTGGTGGATGCGGTGGACGCGTTTTGCGAATACCTGGCGTTCTCGCCGGCACAGGTCGAGCGGGTGTTCGTCACTGCGCAAAAACTGGGCTTGCCGGTGAAGCTGCATGCCGAGCAACTGTCGTCGCTGCACGGTTCGAGCCTGGCGGCGCGTTATCACGCTCTGTCCGCCGATCACCTAGAATTCATGACCGAAGAAGACGCCATCGCCATGGCCGCGTCCGGCACGGTCGCCGTGTTGTTGCCCGGCGCGTTCTACTTCCTGCGCGAAACCCAATTGCCGCCAATGGAGGCGTTGCGCAAACACGGGGTGAAAATCGCCATCGCCAGCGACCTCAACCCCGGCACGTCACCGGCGCTGTCGCTGCGCTTGATGCTGAACATGGCTTGCACCTGTTTCCGCATGACCCCGGAAGAAGCCCTGGCCGGTGCGACGATTCATGCCGCCACCGCGCTGGGCATGGCCGACACCCATGGTTCGCTGGAAGCCGGCAAGGTCGCTGACTTCGTCGCCTGGCAAATCGATCGTCCCGCCGACCTGTCGTACTGGCTGGGCGGTGACCTGGAAAAACGCGTCGTGCGTCACGGCGTCGAAACAAGCGTTTAGGAGAGCAGTTGTGGATAAGGTTCTGAACTTCAAACAAGGCCGCGTGCCGCTGCTGATCAGCATGCCCCACGCCGGCGTGCGCCTGACCCCGGCGGTTGAAGCCGGGTTGATCCCCGACGCGAAAAGCTTGCCGGACACCGACTGGCACATCCCGAAACTCTACGAATTCGCTGCCGAACTGGGCGCCAGCACTCTGGCTGCCGAGTACTCGCGGTTTGTCATCGACCTGAACCGACCGTCCGACGACAAACCTTTGTATGTCGGCGCCACGACCGGTCTGTACCCGGCGACGCTGTTCGACGGCATTCCGTTGTTCCGTGAAGGCATGGAACCGTCGATGGCTGAGCGCGCGACGTATCTGGAGCAGGTCTGGACGCCGTATCACAGCACGTTGCAGAACGAGCTGGCTCGTATGAAAGCCGAATTCGGCTATGCATTGCTGTTTGATGCGCACTCGATCCGCTCGATCATCCCGCACCTGTTCGACGGTAAGCTGCCGGACTTCAACCTCGGCACGTTCAACGGCGCCAGTTGCGATCCACAGTTGGCGACTCAACTGGAAGCGATCTGCGCCAGGCACACCGATTACAGCCATGTGCTGAACGGGCGCTTCAAGGGCGGCCACATCACCCGGCACTATGGCAATCCGGCGCAAAACATCCACGCCGTGCAACTGGAGTTGGGCCAGTGCACGTACATGGAAGAGTTCGAGCCGTTCCGTTATCGCCCGGACCTGGCAGAGCCGACACAAGTGGTGCTCAAGGAGTTGCTGCAAGGGCTGCTGACCTGGGGCCAAAAACACTACAGCCCCTGAAGCCTGGCGCAAAACCCTGTAGGAGCGAGCTTGCTCGCGATGGACGTTAACGATAACGCGTGCTGCCTGAATAAACGCGTTGCCCATAGGTTTTTCGCGAGCAAGCTCGCTCCTACACGGGGTGGTGTTCATTCGAAAGTGCTGCCTCACAGTCGCCACTGTGCAAATCTCGGTCGCTACAGTTCGCTTTTGGTCTCTCACTGCTGCGTAATGTTCTGGACACGGTGCATCAAGACACCGGACCCATAATAATTCTGCCGCACGAGATCATTCCCAATGAAAAGACTGTTGACCTGCTGTCTCTCAATCCTCTGCGGTACCGCTCTCCTGAGCACCCCTGTCTTGGCCAGTGACGACGCTTCCTGCAAAGCCGTGCGCATGGGTGTGGTCAACTGGACCGACGTCATCGCCACCAGCGGCATGGCCGACGTGCTGCTCAACGGCCTTGGCTACGAAAGCAAGCAAACCAGCGCCGTGCAGCAAATCATCTTCGCCGGCATCCGCGACAAGCGCCTGGACATCTTCCTCGGTTACTGGAAACCGGCGATGGACAAGAACATCGCGCCGTTCCTGGCCGCCAATCAAGTGAAGGTCCTGGAAAAACCGAGCCTGGCCGACGCCCAGGCAACCCTTGCCGTGCCGGAATACGTGGCCGAGGCCGGGCTGAAAACCTTCGCCGATATCGCCAGGTTCAAGGACCAGCTCGGCGGCAAAATCTACGGCATCGAGCCGGGCAGTGGCGCCAACACCACGATCAAAACCATGATCGAGTCCAATCAGTTCGGCTTGAAGGATTTCAAACTGATCGAGTCCGGTGAGGCCGGCATGCTTGCCGCTGTGCAACGGGCGGTGAACCGCAAGGAGTTCGTGGTGTTCGTCGGCTGGACGCCGCACCCGATGAACATCAACATGAAAATCGCCTACCTGACCGGCAGCGAAGACGTTTACGGGCCGAACGAAGGCGCGGCGACGGTCTCCACCGTGACGTCCCCGGACTACGCCGAGCGTTGCCCGAACGTGAACCGTTTGCTGGAAAACCTGACCTTCACCGCTGCTCAGGAAAGCCAGCTGATGGTGCCGATCATGGAGCGCAAGACGCCGCAGGACGTGGCCAAACAGTGGCTGCGTGATCATCCGCAAGACCTGCAGCGCTGGTTGGCCGGTGTCAGCAGTTTTGATGGCAAGGATGGTGTTGCAACCGTCCAGGCCAGCCTGAAAAACTGACCGTAACGCAAAACCCCTGTAGGAGTGAGCCTGCTCGCGATGGCGGAGTGTCAGTCAGCATTGTTGTTGGCTGACCCACCGCCATCGCGAGCAGGCTCGCTCCCACAGGGTTATCCCACTCCTCACAAATCCTCGGCGGCAGGTCCATGGAAACTTATCCCCTTTCTGACGAGATGACGGCATTCGTCGAAAAAACCGTCAGCTTCAACGCCACCGACACCAGCCTCGCCGGACTGCGCCAGGCCTACAGCGAGATGTGCCGGGCGTTCACCCCGCCGCGTCCCGCCGGGCTATACGTGGTGGATTTTGTATTGGCCGGTGTACCGATTCGGTCCTATCAGCCCGCAGCTTTGCCATCGACCGACGGTAGCCCGTGCATTGTGTATCTGCACGGCGGCGGTTGGGTGGTGGGGGATCTGGATTCCCACGACTTCATCTGCGCCGAGCTGGCGTCGACGCTCGGCGTGTTGGTGATCGCGGTCGATTATCGTCTGGCGCCGGAGTATCCGTTTCCAGCGGCGTTCGATGACTGCCTGAAGGTCTGGCGAGCGCTGCGCACCGGGCCGTTTCAGCTGGACCCCGCACGTACGCTGGTGGCGGGTGACAGCGCCGGTGGCAATCTCGCCGCCGCGCTGTGCCTGGCACTGCGCGATGCGGGTGAACCACTGCCGGCGGCGCAAGTGCTGATCTATCCCGGCCTCGGTGGCGATCACCGTTTGCCTTCACGCAGTGAATGCAGCGACGCTCCTCTGCTCAGCAGCAGTGACGTGGATTGTTATCACGCCTTGTATTTGCGCGGCACTCAAACGCCTGGCACCTATGCCATGCCGTTGCTCGCCGGGGATTTGCGTGGATTGCCGCCGGCATTGATCGCGGTGGCGCAGTTCGACCCGTTACGCGATGACGGCGTGCTGTACGCCGAGCGCCTGAACGCTGCGGGCGTGGCCGCGACGCTTTATTACGGGGAAGGGCTGGTTCATGGCTGTCTGCGGGCGCGGGGTCAGGTCGCGGAGGTCGATGCGCTCTACGAAACGCTGCTCGGCTATTTGGCAAAAAAACGGGTGGCAAAACTCTGACTCTGCATGGACATGCTCATTGACGTAAATCGGGTTTATGATGCCCAACGGCAGAATAATAGAAGTCCCCCCAGGGATGACCTCGACCCCTTACGGAGCGCGCAATGCAGACTTTGTACCCGCAGATCAAACCCCACGCCCGGCACGATCTGGCTGTCGATGAAACCCACACCCTGTATGTAGACGAAAGCGGTTCACCGGAAGGTTTGCCGGTGGTGTTCATCCACGGCGGCCCCGGTGCCGGGTGTGATGCACAGAGTCGCTGCTTTTTTGATCCGAACCTGTATCGCATCGTCACCTTCGACCAGCGCGGTTGTGGTCGCTCCACGCCCCACGCCAGCCTGGAAAACAACACCACCTGGGATCTGGTCGCCGACCTTGAGCGGATTCGCCAGCATCTGGGCATCGATAAATGGGTGCTGTTCGGCGGCTCGTGGGGGTCGACCCTGGCGCTGGCCTACGCGCAAACCCATCCGGAGCGTGTGCACGGTCTGATCCTGCGCGGGATTTTTCTCTGCCGTCCGCAGGAAATCGAGTGGTTCTATCAGGCGGGCGCCAGTCGTCTGTTCCCTGATTACTGGCAAGACTACATTGCGCCGATCCCGCTGGATGAGCGCGAAGACTTGCTCGGCGCTTTCCACAAGCGCCTGACCGGCAACGATCAGATCGCCCAGATGCACGCGGCCAAAGCCTGGTCTACCTGGGAAGGGCGGACCGCGACCTTGCGTCCGAACCCGTTGGTGGTCGATCGTTTCTCCGAGCCGCAACGGGCGTTGTCCATCGCGCGCATCGAATGTCACTACTTCACTAACAATGCGTTCCTTGAGCAGAATCAGTTGATCCGCGACATGGGCAAGATCGCCCACCTGCCGGGCGTGATCGTTCACGGTCGCTACGACGTGATTTGCCCGCTGGATAACGCCTGGGAGCTGCATCAGAACTGGCCGAACAGTGAACTGCAGGTCATCCGTGATGCCGGGCATGCCGCCTCCGAACCCGGCATTACCGATGCCTTGGTGCGCGCCGCCGATCAGATGGCCCGGCGCCTGCTTGACCTGTCCCCAGCAGAAGCATGAAGGGCCTGTTGCAGCGCGTGCGTGGCGCGCGCGTCGAGGTAGCGGGGGAGGTGGTCGGTGCCGTCGATCAGGGTTTGCTGGTACTGGTGGCGGTCGAGCCCGAGGACACTCGGGCCAGCGCCGACAAACTTCTGCATAAGCTGCTTAACTATCGTGTGTTCAGTGACGCCGAGGGCAAGATGAATCTGTCCCTGGCGGATGTCGGGGGCGGGTTGCTGCTGGTCTCTCAGTTCACCCTGGCCGCCGACACCAAAAACGGGTTGCGCCCGAGTTTTTCAACCGCTGCCCCTCCTGCGCTGGGCGAGGAGCTTTTCGACTATCTATTAGAGAAAGCGAAACAGGTGCATGGCACAGTGGCATCAGGTAGATTCGGCGCGGATATGCAGGTGCACCTGGTCAATGATGGCCCGGTAACCTTCCTGTTACAGACCTGAAAGCGCTTGAAACAAGTTTTTAAGCGCTTTTTCACTGAAAACAGGGGTTTTTCGCGAGAAATACTTTGTTGCGCCTGATGCGTTGTAACGCGGCCTACTAGATAATCGCGCGCTACGGGGATCAGCGTTCGTTGGTCCGTTTTGACTTAGGTAGAGACTTGTCCTGGGCCTGTTGGGGAATCATTTAGCCCCATAGGAGTCGGAACAATGCTCGCCAACTTGGCAAGAGTGGTCTGTAGGGACGGATTTTTCATCCCGTTTACCTCACAGGCCCTTTAACTGGCCGTTGGTTTTTTGATCTGTTTTCGGCGAGGGTTGCTCGTGATTGTTAGTCCCTGTAATGCACCAAGATTGTCAGCCAAACGGCTACGAAGCGCACTGGTAGCGGGTTCTGCACTGCTCTGCCTGTTCAGCGCCGGCCAGCTTTGGGCATTCAATCTGGATGATGTATCGGTCAAGGCAAAAGAGCTGGCCGGGCAGAAATTCGAAGCCCCGCGCAGTAACCTGCCGAACGAATTCCGTGAGATGAAATTCGCGGACTATCAAAAAATTCGTTTCCTGACCGAAAAAGCCGAATGGGCCGATCAGAAAACCCCGTTCAAGCTTTCGTTCTATCACCAGGGTATGCATTTCGATACTCCGGTGAAAATCAACGAAATCACGGCCAACACCGTCGAAGAGATCAAATACGATCCGTCTCGTTTCGATTTCGGCGACCTGAAATTCGATCCTAAAGCCACCGAACAACTGGGTTATGCCGGTTTCCGTGTGCTGTACCCGATCAACAAGGCCGACAAGCAAGACGAAATCATGACCATGCTGGGCGCGAGTTACTTCCGCGTTGTCGGCAAGGGGCACACGTATGGCTTGTCCGCTCGCGGCCTGGCAATCGATACCGCGTTGCCGTCCGGCGAAGAATTCCCGCGCTTCCGTGAGTTCTGGATTCAACAGCCGAAGCCGGGCGACAAGCACCTGGTGATCTTCGCGCTGCTGGATTCGCCACGCGCCACCGGTGCCTATCGCCTGACCCTGCGTCCGGGCAGCGACACCATTGTCGACGTCAAGGCGCAGATGTTCCTGCGTGACAAGGTCACCAAGCTTGGCGTTGCGCCGCTGACCAGCATGTTCCTGTTCGGCGCCAACCAGCCGTCGAAAGTGCTGAACTACCGCCGCGAACTGCACGATTCCAGCGGCCTGTCGATCCATGCCGGCAACGGCGAGTGGATCTGGCGTCCGCTGAACAACCCGAAACACCTGGCGGTGAGCAACTTCTCGATCGAGAACCCGCGCGGTTTCGGCTTGCTGCAACGTGGCCGTGACTTCAGCCACTACGAAGACCTCGACGACCGCTACGACAAGCGCCCAAGTGCCTGGATCGAGCCAAAAGGCGATTGGGGCAAGGGTTCTGTCGACCTGGTCGAAATTCCGACTGCCGATGAAACCAACGACAACATCGTTGCCTTCTGGAGCCCGGAAAAACTGCCTGAGCCTGGTCAGCCGCTGGAATTCGGCTACCGCCTGCACTGGACCATGGACGAAGCGGCGATTCACGCTCCGGACAGCGCCTGGGTCAAACAGACCTTGCGCTCCACCGGCGACGTCAAGCAGTCCAACCTGATTCGTCAGCCGGACGGCAGCGTTGCCTATCTGGTGGATTTCGAAGGCCCGTCCCTCGCGGCGTTGCCGGCCGATTCAGACGTTCGCAGCCAGGTCAGCGTGGGTGATAATGCCGAGCTGGTCGAGAACAGCGTGCGCTACAACCCTGAAACCAAGGGCTGGCGCCTGACCCTGCGCATGAAGATCAAGGATCCGGGCAAGTCCACCGAGATGCGTGCCGCACTGGTGCAGAACATCGTGCCTGCCGATCTGGCCAAGACTTCGATCCCATCGTCCACCTCTTCCGTTGCCAAGGCCGACAAAGTGGCCGCCAAGCAAGCGGAGAAAGCGGACAAGGACGCGAAGGCCGCCGAGGCCAAGCAGGCCGAAGCCAAGCCAGTTGCAGATGCCAAGGACAAGGCGAACAACAAAGACGCCAAGCAGCCTGTCGCTGCCGACGCGGCCCCAGCCACACCGGAATCGGCACCGACTGAAGAAGTCCTGACCGAGACCTGGAGCTATCAGTTGCCTGCCGATGAGTAATTCTCAAGTTCAGCCAGAAACTCTTGCCGAGTATCTGGCGCATCTGCCGATGACCGACGAGCAGCGCGCGGAACTCGCGGGCTGCAAGTCGTTCAGCGAACTTCACGAGCGTCTGTCGTCCTCGACGTTCGATGCACCGGTCGAGGCGGCTCAAGCCTCGGTCGGCCGTCGTTTGACCCTGAGCACCGCTGAAGAGCTGGAAGAAGCGGAAATGCTGGTGCTCGACGCCAGCGGTCGTGTTTGCCTCAAGGCAACCCCGCCGATCCGCCGGACCAAAGTCGTGCCGGAGCCTTGGCGCACCAATATTCTGGTGCGTGGCTGGCGGCGTCTGACCGGTCGCACCAATCCGCCGGCTCCGCCGAAAGACGAGAACGTGCTGCCGGCGGCCCGCTGGCGCACCGTGGGTTCGATCCGCCGTTACATCTTGCTGGTACTGATGCTCGGTCAAACCATTGTTGCCGGCTGGTACATGAAAGGCATCATGCCGTACCAGGGCTGGTCGTTCGTCGACCTCAACGAAGTGCTGCATCAGCCGCTCCTGCAAACCGTCACGCAAGTGCTGCCGTATGCGCTGCAGACCACCATCCTGATCATGTTCGGGATTCTGTTCTGCTGGGTCTCGGCCGGTTTCTGGACCGCACTGATGGGCTTCCTCGAGTTGCTCACCGGTCACGATAAATACCGCATCTCCGGTAAAAGTGCCGGCAACGAGCCGATTCCCAAAGACGCGCGCACCGCACTGGTGATGCCGATCTGCAACGAAGACGTGCCACGGGTGTTTGCCGGTCTGCGCGCGACGTTCGAGTCGGTCGCTGCCACGGGTGACCTGGACCGCTTCGACTTCTTCGTCCTCAGCGACAGTAACGATGCCGACATCTGCGTTGCTGAACAGCAAGCCTGGCTGGACGTCTGCCGCGAAGCCAAGGGTTTCGGCAAGATCTTCTATCGCCGCCGTCGCCGTCGCGTAAAACGCAAAAGCGGCAACCTCGACGACTTCTGCCGTCGCTGGGGCGGCGACTACAAGTACATGGTCGTGCTCGACGCTGACTCCGTGATGAGCGGCGAATGTCTGACCAGTCTGGTGCGCCTGATGGAGGCCACGCCGGACGCCGGGATCATCCAGACCGCGCCGCGTGCGTCGGGCATGGACACTCTTTATGCACGCATGCAGCAGTTTGCGACTCGCGTGTACGGTCCGCTGTTTACCGCCGGTCTGCACTTCTGGCAGTTGGGCGAATCGCACTATTGGGGCCACAACGCGATTATCCGCATGAAGCCGTTCATCGAGCACTGCGCCCTGGCGCCGTTGCCCGGTAAAGGCGCGTTCGCCGGCGCGATTCTGTCCCACGACTTCGTTGAAGCAGCGCTGATGCGCCGTGCCGGTTGGGGCGTGTGGATTGCCTACGACTTGCCGGGCAGCTACGAAGAATTGCCGCCGAACCTGCTGGATGAACTCAAGCGTGACCGTCGCTGGTGCCACGGTAACCTGATGAACTTCCGCCTGTTCCTGGTCAAGGGCATGCACCCGGTTCACCGTGCGGTGTTCCTCACCGGCGTGATGTCTTACCTGTCGGCGCCGTTGTGGTTCTTCTTCCTCGTGCTGTCGACGGCGCTGCTGGCGGTCAACACGCTGATGGAGCCGCAGTACTTCCTTGAACCGCGTCAGCTCTACCCGCTGTGGCCACAATGGCACCCGGACAAGGCCATCGCGCTGTTCTCGACCACTATCGTGCTGCTGTTCCTGCCGAAGCTGTTGAGCATCATCCTGATCTGGGCCAAGGGCGCGAAAGAGTTCGGTGGCAAGTTCAAGGTGACCCTGTCGATGCTGCTGGAGATGTTGTTCTCCATGTTGCTGGCGCCGGTGCGGATGATTTTCCACACCCGTTTCGTACTCGCCGCGTTCCTCGGCTGGGCCGCGACCTGGAACTCGCCGCAACGTGACGACGACTCCACGCCATGGAGCGAAGCAGTCAAGCGCCACGGTCCGCAAACCCTGCTGGGCTTCTTCTGGGCCCTGTTGGTGATCTGGCTGAACCCGAGCTTCCTCTGGTGGCTGGTGCCGATCGTCGGTTCGTTGATGCTGTCGATCCCGGTTTCCGTGATCTCCAGCCGTGTCGGCCTGGGCCTGAAGTCCCGTGACGAGAGCCTGTTCCTGATCCCTGAGGAATACAATCCGCCACAGGCGTTGCTGGCAACTGACCAGTACACCCATGAAAACCGTTGGCATGCGCTGAAAGACGGCTTCATCCGGTCGGTGGTCGATCCACAGCAGAACGCTTTGGCGTGCTCGCTGGCGACATCGCGCCACGGTCAGGCCGAGCCAATCGAATGGCTGCGGATCGAACGAGTTCGCCATGCATTGAAAGTCGGGCCTGACGGTCTGAACAACAATGAGCGTGTGCAACTGCTGAGCGACCCGGTCGCACTGGCTCGTTTGCATGAGCAGGTCTGGAGCGAAGGTCATCCCGAGTGGCTGGAAGCCTGGCGCAAATCGGTGAAATCCGATCCCCATGCGCCGTTGCTGCCGCTCAAGCCGCTGAGTGCGCAACCGCAGTTGGCATAATAAAGAACCCCGCGAAAGCGGGGTTTTTTTTGCCTCATCGTTCCCAAACACTTGTGCAAACGAGCGAGTACGTTAGCATCCGTCCCCGAATTGGTGCGCCCGGATAATTTTTGTCCGTATCGATGCGTTTCCTGAGGGGAGCCGCCGTTTGCGCGCCTCATAACGCACTGGTTTTGGGGACATGAAGATGAAGAAGTATCTCTCGATGCTGCTGGTCGGCGTCACGGCATTGGTTGCAGTCAGCGCGGCGCAGGCCGGTGCCATCGATGACGCGGTCAAGCGCGGCACGCTGAAAGTCGGCATGGACCCGACCTACATGCCGTTCGAAATGACCAACAAACGCGGCGAGATCATCGGCTTCGAAGTCGACATCCTCAAAGCCATGACCAAGGCCATGGGCGTCAAGCTGGAGCTGGTGTCCACCGGCTACGACGGCATTATCCCGGCCCTGCTCACCGACAAGTTCGACATGATCGGTAGCGGCATGACCCTGACCCAGGAACGCAACCTGCGCCTGAACTTCAGCGAACCGTTCATCGTGGTCGGCCAGACGCTGCTGATTCGCAAAGAGCTGGAAGGCACTATCAAGTCCTACAAAGACCTGAACACCGCTGACTACCGCATCACCTCCAAGCTCGGCACCACCGGCGAGATGGTCGCCAAGAAGCTGATCTCCAAAGCCAAGTACCACGGCTACGACAACGAGCAGGAAGCGGTGCTCGACGTGGTCAACGGCAAGGCCGACGCCTTTATCTATGACGCGCCTTACAACGTCGTGGCGGTGAACAAGGTCGGCAACGGCAAACTGGTGTTCCTCGACAAGCCGTTCACCTACGAGCCGCTGGCCTTTGGTCTGAAGAAGGGTGACTACGACAGCATCAACTTCATCAACAACTTCCTGCACCAGATCCACGAAGACGGCACCTACGATCGCATCCATGACAAGTGGTTCAAAGACACCGCTTGGCTCAAGGACATGGAATAAGGCCCGGTCAGATAGACCGCGTCGCGCCCATTCGCGGGCAAGCCTCGCTCCTACAGGATATGACTTTGTAGGAGCGAGGCTTGCCCGCGAAGGCGGCCTCCCTGGCGACACAGAATCCGGAACCTGCAATGAAACAGAAAAAAGCCCAATGGCCCTGGCACGTGTTGACCGTGCTGGTGCTGATCGGCCTGGCCGGCGCGTTGTATTACGCCACCTCGCTGATGTCCTACGAATGGCGCTGGAACCGCGTCCCGCAGTACTTCGCCTACCACGCCGAAGAGTCCCAGCGCGCCGCCGACATCTCCACCGTCAGCGAACTGGTGCGCAAAGGCGACAAAGCTGAAGTCACGTTGCGCAACGACGCGGGTGACGAGCAACGAGTGACCGTCGACGACAACAGCCTGCAAGTCGCCCAAGGCGATGATGTGGCCGAAGGCGACGTGATCGGTGTGACTCGCCATTGGGCCGCCGGGCCGCTGATGTGGGGTCTCTGGACCACCCTGTGGTTGTCCGTGGTGTCTGGCGTGCTCGGCCTGCTGATCGGCCTCGCCACGGGCTTGTGCCGTCTCTCGAACAATCCGACCCTGCGCGACCTCTCGACGATTTACGTCGAACTGGTGCGCGGTACGCCGCTGCTGGTGCAGATTTTCATTTTCTACTTCTTCATCGGCACCGTGATGAACCTGTCCCGGGAGTTCGCCGGGATCGCCGCACTGTCGTTGTTTACCGGCGCCTACGTGGCGGAAATCATCCGCTCCGGCGTGCAATCCATCGCCCGTGGCCAGAACGAAGCTGCGCGTTCCCTGGGCTTGAGCGCGGGTCAGTCGATGCGCCACGTGGTGCTGCCGCAAGCGTTCAAGCGCGTGCTGCCGCCGCTCGCCGGGCAGTTCATCAGCCTGGTCAAAGACACCTCGCTGGTGTCGGTGATTGCGATTACCGAGCTGTTGAAAAGCGGTCGCGAAGTTATCACTACTTCGTTTTCGCCATTCGAAATCCTGTTCTGCGTGGCTGGCCTGTACTTGTTGATCAACCTGCCGCTGTCGAAAATCGCCAGCCGGCTTGAGCGGAGGCTCGCGCAAAGTGATTGAAGTCCGCGATCTGGTAAAAGTCTTCGACACCCGTGGCCACGTGGTGCGCGCGGTGGATAATGTCTCCACCCAGGTGGCGAAGGGCGAAGTATTGGTAGTGATCGGTCCGTCCGGTTCCGGCAAATCGACCTTCCTGCGCTGCCTCAACGGCCTGGAAGAATTCGACTCGGGCTCGGTGAGCATCGACGGCCTGCAACTGGCCGATCCGAAAACCGATGTGAATGCCTACCGCCGCGAAGTCGGCATGGTGTTCCAGCATTTCAACTTGTTCCCGCACATGACCGTGCTGGAAAACCTCTGCCTCGCCCAGAAAGTCGTGCGCAAACGCGGCAAGAAGGAGCGTGAAGCCAAGGCCTTGGCATTGCTGGAAAAGGTTGGCATTGCGCAGAAGGCCAACGAGTTTCCGTCACGCCTGTCCGGCGGTCAGCAGCAGCGCGTGGCGATTGCACGGGCGCTGGCCATGGAGCCGAAGGTCATGCTGTTCGATGAACCGACCTCTGCGCTCGATCCTGAAATGGTCGGCGAAGTGCTGGATGTGATGAAAACCCTGGCCGTGGAAGGCATGACCATGGTCTGCGTGACCCACGAAATGGGCTTTGCGCGGGAAGTGGCGGATCGGGTGCTGTTTTTCGATCACGGCAAATTGCTGGAAGACGCCTCGCCGGCCGAGTTCTTCGATGCGCCGAAGGATCCGCGGGCGCAGGCCTTCCTTCGTCAGGTCCTTTGAAAGCAGCGGCCCTGGGGCCGCTAATCGCCAGCAGGCTGGCTCCCACAGTGGATTTGTGGTGCTCACACCAAACCCTGTGGGAGCCAGCCTGCTGGCGATTGCATCACCTCGGTCCATAGTGAACCGAGGCAAATGAATCACCTCAAACCTTGAACCGCCCCACCAGCATCTGCAAATGCGTCCCCAGCCGCGCCAGCTCAACGCTGGACGCCGCAGTCTCTTCACTGGCTGCCGAGGTCTGCTCGGACACATCGCGCACGTTCAGCACGCTGCGATTGATCTCTTCCGCCACCGCGCTTTGCTGTTCGGCAGCGGCGGCAATCTGCTGGTTCATCGACTGAATCGCCGACACGGTGCGGGTGATGCTTTCCAGCGAGCCACCGGCGCGGCGGGTCAGTTCGACGCTGCTGTCGGTCAGGATGCGGCTGTTGTCCATGATGGTCGCGACTTGCTGGGTGCCGCTCTGCAGGCCGACGATCAGCTCTTCGATTTCTTCGGTGGACTTCTGGGTGCGCTGCGCCAGGCTGCGGACTTCGTCGGCAACCACCGCAAAACCACGTCCGGCTTCACCGGCGCGAGCAGCTTCAATGGCGGCGTTGAGCGCCAGCAGGTTGGTTTGCTGAGCCACGGATTTGATCACGTCGAGCACACTGCCGATCTTGTCGCTTTCGCGTTTGAGATGCCCCATGGCGTCGGTGGAGTTGCCGACTTCCTTGGCCAGGCGTTCGATTTGAGCGATGGCTTCGCCGACCACCTTGTCGCCTTCGCGGGCCTGCTGATCGGCGGCGAGCGCGGCTTCGGAGGCTTCTTCGGCGTTACGTGCGACTTCCTGCACCGTGGCGGTCATTTCGTTCATCGCGGTCGCCACCTGATCGGTCTCGACCTTCTGGCTGTTGACGCCGGCGCTGGTCTGCTCGGTGACTGCGGACAGTTCTTCAGCGGCGCTGGCGATTTGCGTGACGCCGTCGCTGATGCCGCCGATCAGTTCGCGCAGGCCCAGGGTCATGCTTTGTATCGCCCGCTGGAGCTGACCGAGTTCGTCCTGACGCTCGGAAACGAGGTTCTGGGTCAGGTCGCCGGCGGCGATGCGCTCGGCCACTTTCAGCGTCTGGCTCAGCGGAATGACGATCTGCCGGGTGATCGCCCATGCCGCGAACAGGCCGAAGACCAGCGCCAGGGCGGTGGCCAGCAACAGCATGTTTTTGGCGTGCGCGGCGTCAGTGTCACGGATGACGGTTTGCGAGGCAGTGAGCTTTTTGCTGACGTCGAACAGGATGTCGCCTTGAGCGGCCATGCGTTTCAGCGCGGCGGCGCTGGCGACCTGGGAGTCACGGAACTGACTGACGGCGGCGCGGTAGGCTTTGAGTGAATCGGCGGCCTGTTGCAGGTTGGCGATGTGCTGTTCCGGCAATCTGGATGGCAGGCTTTCGAGGTTTTTCAGCGCATTGTCGATGGCGTCCAGCGCCGGTTGTTCGGCTTCGGTCTTGCCGCTGTAGGTATAGCCGCGCACCTGGAAGCGAGCTTGCTGGATCAGTTTGCTCAGGTCGATGACGCTGTTGAAATCGGCGACGCTGTCGCCTTGCAGCAAGGATTTCTCGACTTCACCCACGCGTGCCACGGCGTTATCGGCCGTGGCGCCAAGTTTGCTGCGAGCATCTTCGCGGTTTGCGCCGGCCTGGGTCATGGCGGCGAAGGCTTGTTTGTACTCGCTGACTGCGGCCAGTTGCTGATCGACCATGGCTGCGTCGGCAGGTTGCTCGATCAGTGTGCGGGCGGTTTTCAACCCGGTGTCGAGTTGGCCGAGCAGGTCGTTGACGGCGCCCGGGCCTTGTTCGCCACGGCGCATTTCGTAGTCCAGGCGGGCCAGGCGCAGGTCTTTGGTCAGTTCATTGAGGCTGGCAATAAACCCGAGCTTGTCGCCGCGATTCACCACGTCACTCAGGCCGGTCCAGCCCGTGACGGTGATCAACAATGTCAGCAGCAGCACCAGACCGAAGCCGACACCCAGTTTGCGATTGACGCTGACGTTCCCCAGTTTCTCGGCTAGCCATCGGTACATGCTGCAACTCCCACGGACCACAAGTTGGTTTTATGGGAACTGTATCGGCAGGCTGGCTGAATTCTGTAGGAGCGAGCCTGCTCGCGATGGACGTTAACGATGACGAGGGCTGCCTGAATAAATGCGGCGCCCTCTCGGTTTTCGCGAGCGAGCTCGCTCCTACGGGTGATGCGTAATGGCTAGAAGAGGCGGGCGAGCAGCGCGGTGACGGCAGTTTCGACGCGCAGGATACGCTCGCCGAGCTGAACCGGTTGCAGGCCGGACTTGGCCAGCAGGTCGATTTCGTAGGGAATCCAGCCGCCTTCCGGGCCGATGGCCAACGTGACCGGTTCGTCGAGGCCACGGGGGCAGGGCGGGTAATTGCCCGGATGGCCGACCAGGCCGAGGGTGCCTTCGGCAATCGCTGGCAGTCGGTCTTCGACAAACGGCTTGAAGCGCTTCTCGATGACAATTTCAGGCAACACGCTGTCCCGAGCCTGTTCGAGGCCGAGGATCAGTTGCTCGCGAATCGCTTCCGGTTCCAGGAACGGGGTCTGCCAGAAGCTTTTCTCGACGCGATAGCTGTTCACCAGCACGATCCGTGGCACCCCCATGGCCGCTACGGTCTGAAACACCCGGCGCAGCATTTTGGGACGTGGCAGGGCCAGCACCAGGGTCAGCGGCAGCTTGGCCGGTGGCGGTTGGTCGAGGGTGACGCGCAGTTCGGCTTCATCGGCGTCCAGGCGCAGCACTTCGGCGGAGCCCATCAGGCCGCCGATACGCCCGACGCGCATGCTGTCACCCACTTCACAACGGTGGACTTCCTGCATGTGCGTCAACCGCCGATCACGCAGGATCGCCCGGTCGGCCGCAATGAAATCGGCCTCTTCGAGGAGCAGCAGGTTCACGCTTGGGTCGCTGGCGGCTGGTCGTTGTGATCGTCAACCGGTTGGTCGTCCGGATGGTCGCCGCGCTTGCTGATCAGGCCGCCGAACAGGATGCCGATTTCAAACAGCAGCCACATCGGTACGGCCAGCAGCGTCTGCGAGAAGATGTCCGGTGGCGTCAGGATCATGCCGACCACGAAGCAGCCGATGATCACGTACGGGCGGATTTTCTTCAGGTATTTGACGTCGACTACGCCGATCCACACCAGCAGCACCACGGCCACCGGAATCTCGAACGCCACGCCGAAGGCGAAGAACAGCGTCATGACGAAATCGAGGTAGCTGCTGATATCGGTCATCATTTCCACGCCGGCCGGGGTGGCGGCGGCGAAAAATTTGAAGATCAGCGGGAATACCAGGTAATAGGCGAATGCCATGCCGGCGTAGAACAGCATGATGCTCGATACCAGCAACGGCACTGCGATGCGTTTTTCATGCTTGTACAGGCCCGGCGCAATGAAGCCCCAGATCTGATGCAGGATCACCGGGATCGCCAGGAACAGCGACACCATCATGGTCAGCTTCAGTGGCGTCAGGAACGGCGACGACACGTCGGTGGCGATCATCGTCGCGCCCACTGGCAGATACTGGCGCAGCGGCGTGGAGACGAAGGTGTAGATCTGCTGGGTGAACGCAAACAGCCCGGCGAAGATGATGAAGATCGCCGCTACGCAGCGCAGCAGACGGGTACGCAACTCGGTGAGGTGCGAAACCAGCGGCATGTGCTGGTCGTTTTCTGGGAGATCGCTCATGAGGCTCGCGGCGGCAAAGTGGTGTCGTGAGGAGCCGGCGTTGTCGGCGCGGCGGCAGGAGCAACGGGTTCTGCATGCGCCACGACCGGCGCCGCTTCAACCGCTTCCACCGCTTTCACGGTTTCCGTCGGCGCAGCAGCAGGCGCGGATTCTGTCGTCGATGCATGGATCGTCTGCTCCGCCACCGGCTGAACCGGAGTGGCTTCCTGCTGGGTCGGCGTGAAAATCTTCCGCGCCTCCTGTTCCAGCGACAGAATGTGCTCGTTGTGCAGTTGCCGACGAATTTCGTCGGCACCGATTTCACGCTCAACTTCCTGTTTGATCGCATTGAAGCTGCGCTTCAGGCGACCGACCCACAGGCCGGCGGTGCGCGCAGCACCCGGCAGACGCTCGGGGCCCAGCACCAGCAGGGCCACGAGGCCGACGAGCAGCAGTTCAGAGAAGCTGATACCAAACATTAGTCAGTGCTCACACGTCTTTGCGGATCGGCTCTTCGACTTTTTGCGCCTGCACGTCGATGGTGTGCGGCTGGTTCACGGACTGGGTGGTCTGTGGCTGAACAGGCGGAACCGGTTGGGCCGCTGCCGGATCGGCGGGTTTTTCGTCGTCGTTCATGGCTTTCTTGAAGCCCTTGATCGATTCGCCGACGTCAGTGCCGAGGTTTTTCAGTTTCTTGGTGCCGAACACCAGCACGACAACAACCAGGATTACGATCCAGTGTTTCCAGTCAAAAATGCCCATGTTGCTGCTCCTCTCTAATAGTTGTTCAGGCAGACGGGCGCGAGGCTTTCTCTGCGTGTCCGGACAGACCGAAACGACGGTCCAGTTCATCGAGTACAGCTTGTGGATGCTGCCCCAGTTGGGCGAGCATGACCATGCTGTGGAACCACAAATCGGCGGTTTCGTAGATCACATCGCTGCAGTCGCCGCTGATGGCGGCATCCTTGGCGGCGATGATGGTTTCGACCGACTCTTCGCCGACTTTTTCCAGAATCTTGTTCAAGCCCTTGTGGTACAGGCTGGCGACGTACGAGCTGTCGGCGGCGGCGCCTTTGCGCGCTTCCAGTACCTCGGCCAGTCGGGTCAGAGTGTCACTCATGTGTGTGTCCTGCGGAATAGATGGCGTGCGGGTCTTTGAGAACCGGGTCGACGGTTTTCCAGTCGCCGTTCTCGAAGACGCGATAGAAGCAGCTCTGCCGACCGGTATGGCAGGCGATGTCGCCGATCTGCTCGACCATCAGGATGATCACGTCGGCGTCGCAGTCCAGGCGCATCTCATGCAGGGTCTGCACGTGGCCGGACTCTTCGCCCTTGCGCCACAACTTGCCACGGGAACGTGACCAGTAGATGGCGCGGTTTTCGGCAGCGGTCAGTTCCAGCGCTTCGCGGTTCATCCAGGCCATCATCAGGACGCGCCCGGTCTTGTGATCCTGGGCGATTGCCGGCACCAGGCCGTCGGCGTCCCACTTGATCTCGTCCAGCCAGTTTTTCATCTTCGACTCCGACAGCGGGCTCCGCACTACATGAGCAGAGTCCAACGTTCAAACAGTGTGCCAGTGGATCACACAACTGGCTATCGGCGAACGACCAGATACAAGCCGACGGCCATCATGATTCCTGCCGGCCAGTAGGCCAGTTCGTTCAACGGCCCGCCCATGGCCAGTATTGCGCCGCCGGCCAGGTGCGCGGTACCGAGCAGGCGCAGGAACCAGTCGTCCCGGCGTCGATGCCACGATGGCGGCGGGTCGTAAGCGTGGGGCTGCGACATGCGTTCGAGCAGATCGCGCGCCATGTTGGCCAGGTGCGGCAGTTGTTCGAACTGGTTCTGCACGTTGCCGAGCAAGGCTTTGGGGCTGACGCGCTCGCGCATCCAGCGTTCTAGGAACGGCTGGGCGGTGTTCCACAGATCGAGGTCCGGGTACAGCTGACGGCCCAGGCCTTCGATGTTCAACAGGGTTTTTTGCAGCAGCACGAGTTGTGGCTGCACTTCCATGTTGAAGCGTCGAGCGGTCTGGAACAGACGCATCAGCACCTGACCGAAGGAAATATCTTTTAACGGTTTTTCGAAGATCGGCTCGCAAACGGTACGGATAGCCGCTTCGAATTCGTTGAGTTTGGTTTCCGCCGGTACCCAGCCCGAGTCGATGTGCAGTTGCGCCACACGCCGGTAATCGCGTTTGAAGAACGCGAACAGGTTGCGCGCCAGATAATCCTGGTCTTCGGGGGTCAGGCTGCCGACGATGCCGCAGTCGATCGCAATGTACTGCGGGCTCCACGGGTTGACGGTGCTGACGAAGATGTTGCCCGGGTGCATGTCGGCGTGGAAGAAACTGTCGCGGAACACCTGGGTGAAGAAGATCTCGACGCCGCGCTCGGCGAGCATTTTCATGTCGGTGCGCTGGTCGGCCAGGGTTGCGAGGTCGGTGACCTGAATGCCGTAGATGCGCTCCATCACCAGCACTTTCGGCCGGCACCAGTCCCAATAGACTTGTGGCACGTACAGCAGCGGCGAACCGTCGAAGTTACGCTTCAACTGGCTGGCGTTGGCCGCCTCGCGCAACAGGTCGAGTTCGTCGTAGATGGTTTTTTCGTAGTCGCTGACCACGTCCACCGGGTGCAGCAGACGCGCGTCGGCGGAGAGTTTTTCCGCTGCGCGGGCGAGGATGAACAACCACGCCAGGTCTTGCGCGATGATCGGTTTCAGGCCGGGGCGGATGACTTTGACGACGACTTCTTCACCGGTTTTCAACTGCGCGGCATGCACCTGCGCCACCGAAGCCGAGGCCAGCGGTTCGACGTCGAAACGGCTGAACACTTCACTGATCTTTTTGCCGAGCTGTTCTTCGATCAACTTGACCGACACTTGCGAATCGAACGGCGGCACGCGGTCCTGCAGCTTCATCAGCTCATCGGCGATGTCTTCCGGCAGCAGGTCGCGGCGGGTGGACAGGATCTGCCCGAACTTGATGAAAATCGGCCCCAGGTCCTGCAGCGCCAGGCGCAATCGCGCGCCACGGCTCAGGTCCAGCGGCTTGCGCGGGAACCAGCGCCACGGCAAGGCGTAGCGCAGCGCCAGCAGAAACCACGGCAGCGGCAGGGCGAACAGCAGGTCATCGAGGCGGTAGCGAATCACAACGCGCTGGATGCGCAACAAACGGCGGACGGCAAGCAGCTTCATGCGTTATCGCTTGGGTCGAGGGATCGGGAAAGGCGCTCGAAACGCGCCTCGAGACGTTCCAGATCGAGTTTGATCTGGTCCAGTTCACTGAATCGGGCTTCGGCTTCGCGCTGACCGACGAGGGTGCGCGATTCTTCGGCCAGGTATTCGCCCAGGTTCTGACCCAGGCTGGCAAATCCTTGCTGATACCAGCGTGCGCGACTGCGCAGGTGACCGCCGACCAGTTGCGTGGCCACGGGTCCCAGCCAGCGCGAAAGTTCGTATTCCCAGTCCAGCTCCAGGTCCTGGAGGATCGCGGCCAGTTCCAGCAGCACGCCGCTGTCGCCATCGAGTTCGACTTCAGGGGCATGCAAAACGGAGGTCTTGTCCTTGCTCATCGCCAGTTTCAACAGGCTGGAAGCCGGTGCACGCAAGGTGCAGTCGGCGCCGGTTTCCCAGTGGGTCGCCAACATCAAGCCTTCGTCGCTGGGCAGGATGAACAGTTGCAGTGCCGGGCTGCGGCAATCGACGGCAATCACCCGGCCGCTCAAATGCGCCAGCCGCGGCAGCGCCGTGCTGTCGAGACGCAGCACCCGGTTCAGGCCGAGTTCAATGCTGGCGAGCAGACCGGCCAGCAACATCAGGGTTTGATGCCACGGTGCAGGGCCACGATGCCTGCGGTCATGTTGTGGTAGGTCACGCGGTCGAAACCGGCCTCGACCATCATCGACTTCAGGGTTTCCTGATTAGGGTGCATGCGGATCGATTCGGCCAGGTAGCGATAGCTTTCCGAGTCGTTGGTGATCAGCTTGCCCATCAGCGGCATGAAGGCGAACGAGTAGGCGTCGTAGGCCTTGGACATCAGCGCGTTGGTTGGCTTGGAGAATTCCAGCACCAGCAAACGGCCACCCGGCTTGAGTACGCGCAGCATCGAACGCAGGGCGTCTTCTTTATGCGTCACGTTGCGCAGGCCGAATGCGATGGTCACGCAGTCGAAATGGTTGTCCGGGAACGGCAGCTTTTCAGCGTCGGCCTGAACGAATTCGACGTTGCCGGCCACACCCAGGTCCAGCAGGCGGTCACGACCGACCTTGAGCATGGATTCGTTGATGTCGGCCAACACCACTTGGCCGGTCGGGCCCACGAGGTGCGAGAATTTTTTGGTCAGGTCGCCGGTGCCGCCGGCAATGTCCAGCACGCGGTTGCCGGTGCGAACGCCCGACAGCTCGATCGCAAAACGCTTCCACAAACGGTGCATGCCGCCCGACAGGAGGTCGTTCATCAAGTCGTACTTGGCGGCTACCGAGTGGAAAACCTCAGCGACTTTTTCCGCTTTTTGGCTTTCCGGAACGTTTTTGAAACCGAAGTGCGTGGTGGGTTCGGCATCGCTGCCTTTGCGCTGATCAGTCATATCGCTGTCACCAGAAGAGAATGCGGGACATTCTAATCCCGGTGGCCTGCTTTGTCTTGGCAAGGCTGAAGGTAAGATGTAGAACCGCCGGGACGTTTTGCCGCAGGCGCGGTCAAGATGCTTCAGGAAAGTATTCATAAAGCAGGAGTCATTCGATGGCCCGTATTAGTGTTGAACGTGCCCACGGCCTGGGCAAGGAAGCGGCCCGCGAGAAGGCCAACCAGTTGGCGCAGAAACTGTCCGATCAATATGGCCTGGAGCCGCAGTGGTCCGGCGACACCCTGAACCTCAAGCGTTCCGGGGTGAAAGGCGCGGTGCATGTGGGCGAGGATTCGATTCGCGTTGATGTGGAATTGGGCCTGATGATGTCGGCCATGAGCGGCATGATCAAATCGGAAATCGAAAAGGCCCTCGATAAAGCCCTGGTCTGATTTCCGAGTCGAACCACATCCCCTGTGGGAGCCAGCCTGCTGGCGATGGCGGTGTATCAGTCAACATTGATGTTGATGGATAAATCGCTATCGCCAGCAGGCTGGCTCCCACATTTGTTTTAAGGTGCGCCCGAGGTTTTATGTCAGTTGTTAGGGTGCCGTTTCTAATTTTTCTCCCTACTTTGTGCATGAGCCCGACACTTTCGCGGGCAGTTCCTCAAACCTTCTGCGCGTGAGGTGCACCATGGCCAAAGTTATTTTGAAGAAAAAAATCGACGCTTCGACAACCGCTCTGAGCGACGTCAAATCCTATGCCCGCAAGATCTGGCTGGCAGGCCTGGGTGCCTACGCCAAGGTCGGCCAAGAGGGCAGCGATTACTTTCAAGAGTTGATCAAGGCTGGTCAAACTGTTGAAAAGAAAGGCAAAAAGGTAGTTGCCGAGAAACTTGAAGCAGCTAACGCCGAGATTGATGAAGCCAAGAGCGAAGTAAGCACTTTCAAAGGCAAGGTCGAAGTTCAACTCGACAAGGTCGAGAAGGCTTTTGACTCGCGTGTCGCAAGTACCTTGAATCGTATTGGCATTCCGTCTAAACATGACGTTGAGGCACTCTCTGCTAAGCTCGATGAGCTGACGGCATTGCTCGAACGCGTCGCGCGTAAATCTTAAGGAGAACGGGATGGCTGGTAAAAAGAACACCGAAAAAGAAGGCAGCTCGTGGATCGGGAAAGTCGAAGACTACTCCCGCAAAATCTGGCTTGCTGGTTTAGGCGTGTACTCGAAGATCGACACTGACGGCAGCAAGCTCTTCGATACATTGGTCAAAGACGGCGAGAAAGCCGAGAAGCTCACCAAGAGCGCTGTCGGCAAGAAAGTCGATGCCGCCAAGGACTCCGCTACCTCTGCCAAATCGCGCATCACTGGCGTGAAAGATCGTGCGCTGGGCAAGTGGGATGAGCTGGAAGGGGCTTTCGACAAGCGCCTGAACAGCGCCATTTCGCGCCTGGGTGTCCCGAGCCGCAACGAAGTGAAAGCGCTGCACAGCAAGGTCGATACCCTGACCAAGCAAATCGAAAAACTCACCGGTGCCAAGGTTGCGCCTGTTGCGGCGAAAACCGCAGCAGCCAAACCAGCGGCTAAAACCGCTGCCAAGCCACTGGTAAAAGCTGCCGCTAAACCGGCTGCAAAGCCCGCTGCCAAACCCGCCGCGAAAGCAGCGGCCAAGCCGGCAGCCAAAACGGCCGCAGCAAAACCTGCCGCAGCCAAGCCAGCAGCGAAACCGGTTGCCGCCAAAGCCGCCGCTAAACCGGCTGCTAAACCTGCAGCAGCCAAGCCTGCGGCAAAACCTGCCGCCGCGAAAAAACCAGCAGTGAAAAAACCGGCAGCGCCGAAAGCTGCTGCTCCAAAACCAGCAGTGGCTGCCGCCAAACCGGCAACCCCGGCGCCGACAGTGAGCAGCTCCAACTCTGCTACCGCGCCGACCCCTGCTGTAACCCCGACTGCCGCGCCAGCTCCATCGACGCCAACCAGTCAGTCCTGATTTCAGGGCTCAAAAAAACGCCCGGCCTGCAAAGGTCGGGCGTTTTTGTTTGTGCACGGTTCTGTAAACACCGCAGAGCCATTGTGGGAGTGAGCCTGCTCGCGATTACGGTGTGTCATTCAACATTGATGTTGACTGACCCGACGCCATCGCGAGCAGGCTCACTCCCAAATTGGAATGTGTTTATCCAGTGAAAGGGTTACTCGTGTTCTTCGAGGTATTGGAGTGCCAGTTGCTCCGTCGCGACCTTGATCGGCGGCAGCAGATGCGGCGCCACCAGCATCATGATCTGATACACCACCAGCCTCACCTCACCTTCGCGATCCAGAATCCGCTGGTAATCCAGCGAAAACAGCAGCGTCATGGTGATCTGTTCCACCAACTGCCCCAGCGCCTGCGTGTCGCTGACCAAGTGCCCCTGAGCCTTCAACCGCGCCAGCAACGAAGCCAGTGTGCGCTTCAGCGCGTTGAGCAGGTTGCGAATCCCTTTGGCTAGTTTCGGCAGACGCCCGGCGAGGTTCGACAGGTCCTGAAAGAGAAACCGATAGTGCGACAGGCGCTCGACGATCAGGTGCAGGAACAGCCAGTAATCTTCCGGTGCCAATTCCACATCGGACGGCGGATCGAGCAGCGGCGCAAGCTCCGCCTGGAAGCGCTCGAACAGCCCGAGAATCAGCGGCTCCTTACCGTGAAAGTGGTAGTAGAGGTTGCCCGGGCTGATGCCCATTTCATTGGCAACTTCCATGGTGGAGACGTTCGGTTCGCCCTTCTGATTGAACAACTGCAGGGCACATTCGAGGATCCGGTCGCGGGTTTTCATCCAGTCTTCTTAATGATCATTCCAATCCAGCCTCCTCCCTGTAGGAGCGAGCCTGCTCGCGATGGACGTTAACGATAACGCGTGCTGTCTGGATGAACGCGTTGCCTAAACGTTTTTCGCGAGCAGGCTCGCTCCTACAGGGGGAAGACCGTGGTGTGTTGGGTGTCAGCGCACGCGCACGTAAGTGCCGGGTGCCGCCTCCATGGGTGGATAGTTCTGGTTGCCGAGGGCCATGTGGGTTTCCTTTTGCGCGCCAGAACGTTCCTGAATCCAGCTCAGCCACTGCGTCCACCAGCTGCCGTCGACTTGCTTGGCGTCGTAATACCAGGCCCGCGGATCGCTGCTCAGTTTGGTGCTTTCGATGAAGTTGGCTTTCGGGTTGGACGGCGGGTTGAGGATGCTCTGTACATGACCGCTGTTGGACAGCACGAAGCGTCGCTCGCCACCCAGCAGCAGCGTCGAGCGATACACCGCATCCCACGGCGTAATGTGGTCGTTGATGCCGGCCACGCTGAAGCTGTCGACGGTGACTTTCTGCAAGTCGATCGGCGTGCCGCACACTTCCAGGCCCCCCGGATGACTCAGCGGGTTGTGCTTGAAGAAGTCCAGCAGGTCGCCATGAAAGGCGGCCGGCAGGCGTGTGTTGTCGTTGTTCCAGTAGAGGATGTCGAACGCCGGCGGCTCCTTGCCCAACAGGTAGTTGTTGACGAAGTAGCTCCAGATCAAATCGTTGGGGCGCATCCAGGCGAAGACCTTGGCCATGTCGCGACCGTCCAGCACGCCCTTCTGATAGGACCGACGCTTGGCCGCTTCCAGGGTCTGTTCGTCGGCGAACAGGGTCGCGGGGCTCTCCATCTGGCTGTCGAGCAGGCTCACCAGATAGGTTGCGCTGGATACACGGCGAAGTTGCCGCTTCGCCTGCAAATGACCTTGCAGCGCAGCAATGGTCAGCCCGCCGGCGCAGGCGCCCATCAGGTTGACTTCCCGGGCGCCGGTGATCGCCCGGCATACATTCATCGCTTCTTCGACGGCTTCGACGTAGGTCGAAAGGCCCCATTCGCGATGGCGCACATCCGGGTTGCGCCAACTGATCATGAAGGTTTGCAGGCCGTTTTTCAGGGCGAACTGGACGAAGCTGTTGTTCGGGCTCAGGTCGAAAATGTAGTACTTGTTGATCTGTGGCGGCACCACCAGCAGCGGTTTGGAATACTGCTTTTCGCTCATCGGCTTGTACTGGATCAGTTCCAGCAGTTCATTGCGAAACACCACGGCGCCGGTGGTGGTGGCGACCGTCTTGCCGACCTCGAAGGCCTGCTTGGTCACTTGCCTGGGCAGGCCGTCGTTGTGCAGGAAATCATCGACCAGGTGACTGACGCCACGCACCAGGCTGTTGCCGCCGGAGTTGAAGATTTCCTTGACCGCCAGCGGATTGAGCAGGGTGTTGGACGGTGACACCGCATCATTGAGCAAAGCGAACGCGAAGTGGGCGCGGGCGCGATCGTCCGGGTCCATGTTGCTCTCGTCGATCCAGCTTTTGACCTGTTTCTGCCAGCTCAGGTAGGCCTGCAAACTGCGGCGATAAAACGGGTTGAGGCTCCATGCGGGGTCGGCAAAGCGATTGTCGTTGGGGTTGGTCGGGTGCAGGGTTTCGCCCAGCAACACGCGCCCCAGTTGACCGCCCAGCTTCAACGCATGGCGGGCGCTGTGCACGGGGTTGCGCAAACCATGGGCGGCAACGCTGCGCAGGGTCGAAAACAGATCCCGACCACGCAGGCCGGTAATCGCACTCTGTGCGTTGATGAACGCTGCGGGAGTCGGTAAAGATTCCCTCGCTGGCTTGTCGCGCATGACTCAACACTCCTTCGTCTTCAGGCCAAATACAAACACACCGAACCAGAACACCATAGACGCTGTAACGGGTTGTTGCGCGGCGCGGCGTCCTGCCGACCGACGATAAGTCGGTTAGCCGCCCGATGGAGCCGGATGCGGATGCATCACGGCGCGCTGCCGTTCTTCCTCGAGAAACTTCATGATGATCGGCGCCACGGCCTCGGCGCGGGTGATCAGGAACAGGTGCCCGTCATCGATGATGTGCAACTGGGCATTGGGAATCCGCCAGGCCAGCAAGCGCATGTTGATCAACGGGATCAGCGGGTCATCGTCGCCGGCCAGCACCAGCGTCGGCTGGTGGATCTTGTGCAGCCAGTGAATGCTGGTCCAGCCGAGCCCGGCGAACAGCTGCCAGTAGTAACCGAGCTTGCCTGCCGAGCGCACCTTCGCCGCATGGCTGGCCGCCAGTGTCGGATCGCGACGGAACGAGCCGCCGTAGATCATCGGCGCAATGCGGATCACGTGCGATGGCTGGATGTAGCGCCGTGGGCTGGCCATCATCCACAGCACTTTCGGTTTGCCCGGCACCATCACCGCACCTGCCGCCGTCGCCGCCAGCACCAGTTTCTTGCAGCGCTCGGGGTAGTCGTAAGCAAACTGCTGGGCGAGGGCGCCACCCCATGACACACCGATCACGTTCACTTGCCCGTAATCGAGATAGTCGAGCATCCGCGCCGTGAGTTTGGCCAGGCCCGGAAAACGATACGGCCGGTTCGGCGTCGACGAACCGCCGACACCGGGCACGTCGAAAGCGATGACTTCGAGGTCCGGGTCCAATGCTGCGACAAACGGAAACACCAGCTCCAGGTTGGCGCCGATGCCGTTGAAAATCAGCAAGGGCGTCAAGTGAGGCTTGCCGGGGCGTACTGCCGTGCGGAGGGTCTGGCCATCCAGGTCGACGGTACGAAAAATGAACGGTTGCGGCATGCTTCAAGCCCTGTGGGTTAATTCGTCCCCTATCCCCTGTAGGAGCGAGCTTGCTCGCGAAAAACGAAAGGGCAACGCGTTCATCAGGTGGCGCGCGTTATCGTTGACGTCCATCGCGAGCAAGCTCGCTCCTACAGGTAATCGGGGTGTGTCAATTACCGCTCATGTACGTAAGTGCCCGGTGCTGCTTCACCTTCGGGATAAGCCTTGTTGCCCAGTTTTGTCGGGGATTTTTTCAATTCGCCCGAACGCTCGGCCTGCCAGGCTTGCCAGTGCAGCCACCAGGAATCGGTGTGCTTGGTGGAGTTTTCCTGCCACTCCTCAGCCTTCAACGGCATCTCGGCGCCCGTCATGTAGCGCGATTTCGGGTTGCCCGGCGGGTTCAGAATGCTCTGGATATGCCCGCTGCTGGACAGCACGAATTCGACCTTGCCGCCGAACAGTTGCGCCGACTTGTAGCAGGACTTCCACGGCGTGATGTGGTCGTTGGTGCCGGCCAGGGAAAAGATGTCGGCCGTGACCTGCTTCAGGTCGATCGGCGTGCCGCACACTTCCAGTGCATCCGGGCGGATCAGCGGATTGTTTTTGAACATCTCGATCAGGTCGCCGTGGAACGCGGCGGGCAACCGGGTGGTGTCGTTGTTCCAGAACAGAATGTCGAACACCGGCGGCTCGTTGCCAAGCAGGTAGTTGTTGACCCAGTAGTTCCAGATCAGATCGTTGGGGCGCATCCAGGCGAACACTTTCGCCATGTCGCGGCCTTCGAGTACACCCGCCTGATATGAATGGCGTTTGGCGGCTTCAAGCGTCTGCTCGTCGACAAACAGTGCCACGTCGCTGTCCAGGGTGGTGTCCAGCACGCTGACCAGCAGCGTCAGGGCGTTGACTTTGTTCTCGCCGATTGCGGCGTAGTGGCCCAGCAACGCGGTGCAGGTGATGCCGCCGGAGCAGGCGCCGAGCATGTTCACGTCTTTGCTGCCGGTGATCGCGGTGACCACATCAACCGCTTCCTTGAGCGCTTCGATGTAGGTCGACAGACCCCATTCGCGTTGCTCCTTGGTCGGGTTGCGCCAGCTGACGATGAAGGTCTGTACGTGATTGCGCAGGCAGAAACGCGCCAGGCTTTTGTCCGGGCTAAGGTCGAAAACGTAGAACTTGTTGATTTGTGGCGGCACCACCAGCAATGGGCGCTCATGCACCTGCTCGGTGGTCGGCCGGTACTGGATCAGCTCCAGCACGTCGTTACGGAAAACCACCGCACCTTCGGTCACGCCCAGGCTCTTGCCGACTTCAAATGCGCCCATGTTGACCTGGCTCGGCATGCCGCCGTTGTGCACCAGATCCTTGGCCAGGTGCGAGAGGCCGTCGAGCAGGCTCTTGCCACCGGTTTCGAAGAAGCGTTTGACCGCTGCCGGGTTGGCCGCCGTGTTGGTCGGGGCCATGGCTTCGGTCATGAGGTTGATCACGAAATGCCCGCGTGCCACATCCTTGGGCCCGAGGTTACTGTCGTCGATCCAGTCGTGGAGTTCCTTGCGCCACGCCAGGTAGGTTTGCAAATAACGTTTGTAGAGCGGGTTCTGGCTCCAGGCCGGATCGGCGAAACGACGGTCATCGCTGGTCGGTAGCAGCTCGGATTTGCCGAACAGCACGTTCTTCAGTTCAAGACCGAAATGAGCGACATGTTTCGCACTGTGAATCGGTTGTTTAATGGCCTGCCTGAGCACCATTCGAGCAGAAGCCAGTAGATCCTTTCCACGCAGCCCAACGACAGGATTAAGCCCCAAGGTGTTTTCCGAGGCTTGATTCTTCAAGTCATCGTTATTCTTGTTACTCATCTACGACGCTCCATTGTCCTGAGACGAGTACCTGAGTCCAGCCGTGTAGTCACACAGCCAATGCCAGGTACTACTGCTCGGGTGACCGATAATTCTGCATCGCTGCTTTTTAGTTCAGAGAGCACTGCAGGTAACTTGCCAGCTCCATTGGTTACCCGAGTTTAATTTTTTTCGCAAGCAGGCTAATGACTGACCTCGCGGCCAAGCATTCAAACAGATGAAATTAGAAAATGCCTTCTAATGCGCAAGAGGCGCGGGTTAGAGCATCAGCTTGACGACAGATTCGTTAGGGTCGCGGGTCTTTCCGGCCGCTTTCAGTTCGGCAAGATAATCGTTCCAGAGATCCTCTTGGCGCACGCCCAGCTGGTACAGATATTCCCAGGTGAACAGGCCGCTGTCGTGGCCGTCGTCGAAGGTCAATTTCAGTGCGTACTGACCGGCCGGTTCTACCTTGGTCAGGCCTACGCCGATCTTGCCAAATTGCAGGATAGGTTTGCCGTGGCCCTGGACCTCGGCGGAAGGAGAGTGCACGCGCAGGAACTCTGCGGGCAGGTGATGTTCCTCGCCGGACGCGTATTTCAGCGACAGGGTTTTCGAGGCTTTGTGCAGTTTGATGTCGGTGGGGAGTTGGGTCATGACCTGATGTCCGTCAGTGTGGAACTCTCGCGGTCCCTTGTAGGAGCCGGCTTGCCGGCGATGGCGATCTCAAGGTCCCCATCGCCGGCAAGCCGGCTCCTACACAGGTCTCACATGACCTACAGGATATAACGGGACAGGTCTTCGTTCTGCGCCAATTCGCCGAGGTGGTTGTTGACGTAGTCGGCGTCGATCAGGATCACCTTGTCATCGTGAGCGCTGGCCAGGTCGCCGGCGCTGAACGACACCTCTTCGAGCAGGCGCTCAAGCAGCGTGTGCAGGCGACGGGCACCGATGTTCTCGGTTTTCTCGTTGACCTGCCAGGCGATCTCGGCGATGCGCTTGATGCCATCCGGCTGGAACTCGATGGCCAGGCCTTCGGTTTTCAGCAGTGCGCAATATTGCTCGGTGAGCGAGGCGTGCGGTTCGCTGAGGATGCGTTCGAAGTCTTCCGGCGTCAGCGCCTTCAGCTCGACACGAATCGGCAGACGCCCTTGCAGCTCAGGCACCAGATCGCTCGGTTTGCTCAAGTGGAACGCACCGGAAGCGATGAACAGGATGTGGTCGGTCTTGACCATGCCCAGTTTGGTGTTGACGGTGCAGCCTTCGATCAGTGGCAGCAAGTCGCGTTGCACGCCTTCACGGGACACGTCGACGCCACCGGAGTTACCGCGCTTGGCAACCTTGTCGATTTCGTCGATGAACACGATGCCGTGCTGCTCGACCGCTTCCAGCGCCTTGGCCTTCAGCTCTTCATCGTTGACCAGGCGGCTGGCTTCTTCGTCGCGGACCAGTTTCAGCGCTTCCTTGACCTTGAGCTTGCGGCTCTTGCGTTTACCCTTGCCCATATTGGCGAACAGGCTCTGCAACTGGTTGGTCATTTCTTCCATGCCCGGTGGCGCGGAGATATCGACGCCGGACACTTCGGCGACTTCGATTTCGATCTCCTTGTCGTCCAGCTGACCTTCGCGCAGGCGCTTGCGGAACAGCTGGCGGGTGTTGGAGTCGGCCGACGGGGCGTCATCGTTGTTGAAACCCATGCGCGCCGGTGGCAGCAGGGCGTCGAGGATGCGCTCTTCGGCGGCATCTTCGGCGCGGTGGCGAACCTTGGTCATTTCCTGTTCGCGCAGCAGCTTGATGGCAGCATCGGCCAGGTCACGAATGATCGACTCGACGTCGCGGCCAACGTAGCCGACTTCGGTGAACTTGGTCGCTTCGACTTTGATGAACGGTGCGTTGGCCAGTTTGGCCAGGCGACGGGCGATCTCGGTTTTGCCGACACCGGTCGGGCCGATCATCAGGATGTTCTTCGGCGTTACTTCAACGCGCAGTTCTTCCGGCAGTTGCATCCGGCGCCAGCGGTTACGCAGCGCGATGGCGACGGCGCGTTTGGCATCGTCCTGGCCGATGATATGGCGGTTGAGTTCGTGGACGATTTCACGGGGAGTCATGGACATAATATTTTGACGGACCTTAAACAAGATGAGTCGTGGCGTGGGGCCGAAACAGACTTACTCGTCGCCTTTGGCGCAGTCCTGCTCCTCAATGGTCTGGGTGTGGTTGGTGAATACACAAATGTCGCCGGCAATGCCGAGGGCGGTTTCGACGATTTCCCTGGCTGACAGGTCGGTTTTCTTCAGCAGCGCACTGGCGGCGGCCTGGGCGTAGGCGCCGCCGGAACCCATGGCGATCAGGCCTTGTTCAGGCTCTACAACGTCGCCGTTACCGGTGATGATCAGGGACGCGTCTTTGTTGGCGACCGCGAGCATGGCTTCGAGGCGGCTGAGGGTGCGGTCGGTGCGCCATTCTTTGGCGAGTTCGACGGCGGCGCGAACCAGATGGCCCTGGTGTTTCTCCAGTTGACCTTCGAAGCGTTCGAAAAGGGTAAAGGCGTCGGCCGTGGCGCCAGCAAAACCGGCGAGGACTTCGCCGTGGTAGAGGCGACGAACTTTCTTCGCGTTGCCTTTCATCACGGTATTGCCGAGAGAAACCTGGCCGTCGCCGCCCATGACGACTTTGCCGTGGCGGCGAACTGAAACGATGGTGGTCAAGGGAGAGTCTCCACGCAGCGGGGCGAAAATGCCTTATGCCAACTCATATGGGGGTGGTGGAGCGTTTTTCAACTGCGGGGCGGGAGAGGGGACGAGCGGTGTTGCGCGGGGGAAGGTGTGTTGTCTGGTCTGACGCCATCGCCAGCAAGCTGGCTCCTACAGGTTGCGCGATTTTCACGGATACGGTGAACCGTGGATTTCACGGCGTTCACGATATCGCGAACGATGCATAACCTGTAGGAGCCGGCTTGCCGGCGATGAACGATAACGCGGTCTTACTGACGAAATCAGCGGTTCTGGCGTTGTTGTAACAACAGGTTGCTGAACCCGGCGCCGGACAGTTGTTTCTGCGCGGTGGTCAGTTGTTCGCGATTGCTGAACGGCCCGACCAACACTCGATACCAGGTCTCGTCCTTCACCGTGCCGGACTCAACCGACACCGCCTGACCGAGCAGAATGATCTGCGCGCGCACCTTGTCTGCATCAGCCTCCTTGCGGAACGAACCGGCCTGCAGGAAGAACTTGGTCACCGGTGCCGCCTTGGCCACGGGTGGCGGTGGCGGCGGGGTGATGCCAGCCAATGCCGCCTGAGCCCGCGCCGTGTCGATCTTCGCCGCTTCCGCCGGGGTTACCGGCGTTGTCGGTACAGCTGGCGTCGGCGGTGTTTTCTCCGGCACGGCATCCGGCGGCACGATGACTTCCGATTCCGGCAGCAAGGTGTAGAAGTCGTACTTCGGCTTCACCGGTTGCGTCGGGCTCGGCGGGGTCTTGTTGGCCTCGGCGACCTTGGTGGCTTTCTGCTGCTCGATCTTCTCGCGCTTGACGCTGTCGCTGCCCTTGCCCGGTTCCAGCTTCATCAGGAACACAATGAACGCGCCGACCGTCAGGCCGATGGCCATCCACAACCAACCCGGGATCGGTTGCTTTGCTGGAGCTTGGTAACGGCTGGCGCCACGCTTGGGTGCAGGTTTTTTCTTGGCAGCCAACTTACATACGCTCCAGAGTTTCCAGACCCAAGAGTTCCAGGCCTTGCTTGAGAGTGCGGCCGGTCAGCGCGGCAAGACGCAAGCGGCTTTGCATTTGCGCCGGGGTTTCAGCACTGAGGATCGGGCAGTTCTCGTAGAAACTGGAGAACAGGCCGGCAACGTCGTACAGGTAGGTGCAGAGGATGTGCGGCGTGCCTTTCTCGGACACGTTGTTCAGGATTTCGCCGAATTGCGCGAGTTTGGCTGCCAGCTCATGTTCATGCGCGGCTTCCAGGACGATCTGGCCTTCGACTTCGCTGAAGTCCTTGCCGAGCTTGCGGAACACGCCCGCCACGCGGGTGTAGGCGTACAGCAGGTACGGCGCGGTGTTGCCTTCGAAGTTCAGCATCAGGTCGAAGTTGAAGCTGTAGTCGCTGGTGCGGTGCTTGGACAGGTCGGCGTATTTCACTGCGCCGATGCCCACGACCTTGGCGATGTTGCGCAGCTCGTCTTCGGCCAGCTCCGGGTTTTTCTCTTTGACCAGGTTGTAGGCGCGCTCCTGGGCTTCGGTCAGCAGGTCGATCAGCTTCACGGTGCCGCCATCGCGGGTCTTGAACGGACGGCCATCGGCGCCGTTCATGGTGCCGAAGCCCATGTGTTCCATTTCCATCGGGTGCGTCACGAAGCCGGCCTTGCGGGCGACGGCGAACACTTGCTGGAAGTGCAGGGCCTGGCGCTGGTCAACAAAGTACAGCGCGCGATCAGCCTTCAGCTTGCCACTGCGATAACGTACTGCTGCCAGGTCGGTGGTGGCGTAGAGGTAGCCGCCATCCGCCTTGACGATGATCACCGGCAGCGGGTCGCCGTCAGCGTTCTTGAACTCGTCGAGGAACACGCACTGCGCGCCGTTGCTCTCGACCAGCATGCCAGCGGCCTTGAGGTCGTTGACCACGTTGATCAGGTCGTCGTTGTAGGCGCTTTCGCCCATCACGTCGGCCATGGTCAGTTTGACGTTCAGCAGCTCGTAGATTTTCTGGCAGTGCGACAGCGAGATGTCCTTGAACTTGGTCCACAGTGCCAGGCAATCCGGGTCGCCGGCTTGCAGCTTGACCACCAGGCCACGGGCGCGGTCGGCGAACTCTTCGGATTCGTCAAAACGTCCCTTGGCGGCGCGGTAGAAGTTTTCCAGGTCCGACAGCTCGTCGCTGGTGATCGGGTTTTCCTGCAAGTAAGCCATCAGCATGCCGAACTGGGTGCCCCAGTCGCCCACGTGGTTCTGACGGATCACTTCGTCGCCGAGGAACTCCAGAACGCGAGCCACGCCGTCGCCGATGATGGTCGAACGCAAGTGGCCGACGTGCATCTCTTTGGCGAGGTTCGGTGCCGACAGGTCGACCACGGTGCGTTGCGCCGGGCCGGCCTTGCGCACGCCGATGTGCTCGTCGGCCAGTGCGGCGTCGAGGCGGGTGGCCAGGGCGTCGGTGTTCTGGAAAAAATTCAGGAAGCCAGGACCGGCGATTTCGGTCTTGGTGATGTTTTCGTCGGCCGGCAGCGCGGCGATGATTTTCTCGGCCAGATCGCGCGGCTTCATGCCGGCCGGCTTGGCCAGCATCATGGCGATGTTGCTGGCGAAGTCGCCGTTCTTCTTGTCGCGGGAGTTTTCCACCTGGATCGCCGGCGTCAGGCCTTCAGGCAACACACCTTCGTTGACGAGTTGGGTGATGGCTTGTTGGATCAACTGGCGAATGGTGTCTTTCATGGTCTTCTCTTTCGACCGCAAGCGCGGCGGCGCTTCGATGCGCTGGTGGAAAAACTGGGCATTATCCGTTGCGAAGGCGGGCTTGCCAACTATAGCGGGCAGGTTGTGGATATGTGGTGACAAATAGACCGCCTTCGCGGGCAAGCCTCGCTCCTACAACGGATAGCGTGAGTCCCGTAGGAGCGAGGCTTGCCCGCGAAGGCAATATTGAAATCAATACAAATCCACAGGATCGACATCCAAAGACCAGCGCACCGCCCGCCCACTCGGCATCTGCTCCAGCACCAGCAACCAACTGGCCAGCAACCGGTGCAGCGGCGCC
>NZ_JAHBDB010000028.1:0-67394 GCF_019956105.1 Pseudomonas sp. BF-RE-25 | reverse complement strand
CCCCAAAACCTCCACCGCCGAAACCACCACTCGAACCGCCCGACCCGCCTCGGCCCGCCGGCAGAATCCCGAACATCTGCAAGACGAATATCGTCAGGATGAACAGCACCACCAGAAACACGAAAATCCCCGGGTGTCGGGAAACAAAATCCCCGTCCTGATCGCCGCCCGACTCATAAATAGTCGACGGTTCATCCAGCGGGCTGCCGCCCAACACCACCAGCATCGCCGCGACCCCGTCGCTGATGCCCTTGCTGAAGTTTCCGGTCTTGAACGCCGGGGTGATCACCTGATGGATGATCACCGAACTCTGCGCATCGGTCAGGCGATCTTCCAGGCCATAACCGACTTCGATCCGCAGTTTGCGCTCATCACGGGCGACGATCAGCAGCGCGCCATTGTTCTTGTCCTTCTGGCCGATGCCCCAATGGCGCCCGAGTTGGTAACCGAAGTCGGCAATCTCGGCGCCCTGCAAGTCCGGCAACGTCACCACCACCAACTGCTCGCCAGTGGCCTTTTCATGGGCATTGAGCTGTTGCGTCAGCTGCTCGCGCACCGACGGCTCGATCATCCCGGCGTTGTCCACCACCCGCCCGGTCAACTCCGGAAACTTCAGCTCGGCCTGGGCCGTGGCAGCAAACACCCAAAGCAACAGCGCCAGGCCCACATTCAACACGCGCATTGGCAACCTCATCCGTGGTAATGCTTCAAGCCGGTCAGAACTTCACTTCAGGCGCTTTCTCGGCACCGGGGGTGGTGGCTTCAAAGGTTTCGCGGATCGGCAAGTCGCTGTACATCACGGTGTGCCACAAGCGTCCCGGGAAAGTGCGGATTTCGGTGTTGTAGTTCTGCACCGCGAGAATGAAATCGCGACGCGCCACGGCGATGCGATTCTCGGTGCCTTCCAGTTGCGATTGCAACGCCAGGAAATTCTGGTTGGCCTTGAGGTCCGGGTAACGCTCGGACACCACCATCAAACGGCTCAAGGCGCCGGTCAACTGATCCTGCGCCTGCTGGAACTGCTTGAGTTTCTCGGGGTTGTCGAGGGTGCTGGCATCCACCTGAATGGACGTCGCCTTGGCCCGGGCTTCGATCACCGCGGTCAGGGTTTCCTCCTCGTGTTTCGCATAGCCCTTGACGGTTTCCACCAGGTTGGGGATCAGGTCGGCGCGGCGCTGGTACTGGTTCTGCACCTGGCCCCAGGCGGCCTTGGCCTGTTCGTCGAGGGTCGGAATATTGTTGATGCCGCAACCGGCCAGCAACGTGGTCAGCAACATCAAGGCTGCGACCTGCAGGCTCGACCGAGTGTGATGTCGTACATTCATCTGGTTGACGCTCCCGTGCACATTCCGTTGATAAAACAACCAGCAACCTCCTGACCGGACTCTTCGGGCATAATCTGCCGCCGCCACTGGATTGCATCGAGCCAATGGGCTAAAAGATGCCCCTGCGCAAAAACACTGCGCAAGTGTGCCCGCATTTACTTGAACAACAATAGTCGCTCCCTAAATTTTGGCTGACCGGCGCGTATTCACTGCCGTTTGGGCTTTTGAGAAAACCATTCATGAAGAAGCTGTGTTTGCTGGGCCTGTTCGTCAGCCTGGCCAGTCATAACGTATTGGCCGCCACGACGCCCACACCTCTGGAGAACAAGGACGCTTTCATCAGCAACCTGATGAAGCAGATGACCCTCGATGAAAAAATCGGCCAGTTGCGCCTGATCAGCATCGGCCCGGAAATGCCTCGGGAGCTGATCCGCAAGGAAATTGCCGCCGGTAACATCGGCGGTACGTTCAACTCGATCACCCGCCCGGAAAACCGTCCGATGCAGGACGCTGCGATGCGCAGCCGGTTGAAGATCCCGATGTTCTTCGCCTACGACGTGATCCACGGCCACCGCACGATTTTCCCGATCCCTATCGCCCTCGCTTCGAGCTGGGACATGGACGCCATCGGCCTGTCCGGGCGCATCGCCGCCAAGGAAGCCGCGGCGGACAGCCTCGACATCACCTTCGCGCCGATGGTCGACATCTCCCGTGACCCGCGTTGGGGCCGCACCTCCGAAGGCTTCGGCGAAGACACCTATCTGGTGTCGCGCATTGCCGGCGTCATGGTCCGGGCCTTCCAGGGCACCGGCGCGAACGCGGCCGACAGCATCATGGCCAGCGTCAAGCACTTCGCCTTGTACGGCGCGGTCGAGGGTGGTCGCGACTACAACGTCGTCGACATGAGCCCGGTCAAGATGTACCAGGACTACCTGCCACCGTACCGCGCGGCGATTGACGCCGGTGCCGGCGGCGTCATGGTTGCGTTGAACTCGATCAACGGCGTGCCGGCCACCGCCAACACCTGGCTGATGAACGACCTGTTGCGCAAGGAATGGGGCTTCAAAGGCCTGGCGGTCAGCGACCACGGGGCGATTTTTGAGCTGATCAAGCACGGTGTTGCCGCTGACGGTCGCGAAGCTGCGAAGCTGGCGATCAAGGCCGGCATCGACATGAGCATGAACGACACCCTGTACGGCAAAGAACTGCCGGGGCTGTTGAAGGCCGGTGAGATCGAGCAAAGCGACATCGACAACGCCGTGCGTGAAGTGCTCGCCGCCAAATACGACATGGGCCTGTTCAAGGACCCGTACCTGCGCATCGGCAAGGCAGAAGATGATCCGGCCGACACCTACGCCGACAGCCGCTTGCACCGCGCCGAGGCCCGCGACGTTGCGCGCCGCAGCCTGGTGTTGTTGAAGAACCAGGGCGAAACCCTGCCGTTGAAGAAAACCGCGAAGATCATGCTGACCGGCCCGTTGGCCAAGGCACCGATCGACATGATGGGTAGCTGGGCCGCCGCCGGCCGCCCTGCGCAATCGGTAACCCTGTTCGACGGCATGAACGCTGCCGTGGCCGACAAGGCGACGCTGGTCTACGCCCGTGGCGCCAACATCACCAGCGACAAGAAGGTTCTGGATTACCTGAACTTCCTCAACTTCGACGCACCGGAAGTGGTCGATGACCCGCGCTCGGCGCAAGTGCTGATCGACGAAGCGGTGAAAGCCGCCAAGGATGCCGATGTGATCGTCGCGGCGGTCGGCGAATCCCGTGGCATGTCCCACGAATCCTCCAGCCGCACCGACCTGAACATCCCGGAAAACCAGCGTGAACTGATTCGCGCCTTGAAGGCCACCGGAAAACCACTGGTGCTGGTCTTGATGAACGGACGTCCGCTGTCGATTCTCCAGGAAAAGGAACAGGCTGACGCGATTCTGGAAACCTGGTTCAGCGGCACCGAAGGCGGCAACGCCATCGCCGACGTTTTGTTCGGCGACTACAACCCGTCGGGCAAACTGCCGATCACCTTCCCGCGTTCGGTGGGCCAGATTCCGACCTACTACAACCACCTGAGCATTGGCCGGCCGTTCACGCCGGGCAAACCGGGCAACTACACCTCGCAGTATTTCGATGACACCACCGGTCCCCTGTTTCCGTTCGGCTTCGGTCTGAGCTACACCGATTTCAGCCTGACCGACATGGCCCTGTCATCGACCACGCTGAACAAGACCGGCAAGCTCGACGCCAGCGTCATGGTGAAAAACACCGGCAAGCGCGACGGCGAAACCGTGGTGCAGCTGTACATCCAGGACGTGACCGGCTCGATGATCCGGCCACTGAAGGAACTGAAGAACTTCCAGAAAATCACGCTCAAGGCCGGTGAACAGAAAGTCGTGCACTTCACCATCACCGAGGATGACCTGAAGTTCTTCAACGCTCAGTTGAAGTACGCAGCAGAGCCAGGCAAGTTCAACGTACAGATCGGTCTGGACTCCCAGGACGTGACGCAGCAGAGTTTCGAACTCCTGTAACACCGCCCCCTGTAGGAGCTGGCTTGCTAGCGATGGCATCACTGCGGTGAATATGACAAACCGAGGTGATGCCATCGCCAGCAAGCCGGCTCCTACAAGGGATGGGTCGACAAAAAAATCACGATCCAACCTCTATTCCCTGTGGGAGCGAGCCTGCTCGCGATGGCGGCCTGACAGTCAACTGAGATGTTGAATGTCAGGACCTCATCGCGAGCAGGCTCGCTCCCACAGTGGTTTTTGGTGTGACGACTATCCCCGTCGATCCAGCAGATTCACCACCAGCCGATCCACCCATCCCCAAATCCTCTGCTTCACCCGCCGCCACAGCGGTCGGCGTTGCCAGGCCTCCAGGCTGACTTCCTGGCTCAGCGCAAAGTCATTCTCGAAACTCGCCGCCACCGCACGCGTCAGCCCCGGGTCCAGCGCTTCAAGGTTGGCTTCCAGGTTGAATCGCAAATTCCAGTGATCGAAGTTGCACGAGCCAATGCTCACCCAATCATCGACCAGCACCATTTTCAGGTGCAGGAAACACGGCTGGTATTCGAAGATCTGCACCCCGGCCTTGAGCAATCGCGGGTAGTAACGATGCCCGGCATAACGCACCGACGGGTGATCGGTGCGCGGACCGGTCAACAACAGACGCACATCAACGCCTCGAGCTGCTGCCCGGCGCAACGAACGGCGGACTTTCCAGGTCGGCAGGAAATACGGTGTGGCCAGCCAGATTCGCTTTTGCCCGCTGTTCAGCGCACGAACCAGCGATTGCAGGATATCGCGGTGTTGGCGGGCGTCAGCATACGCGACCCGGCCCATGCCCTCGCCCATCGGCGGCACGCGGGGCAATCGTGGCAAACCGAAATGCGAGGCAGGTTTCCAGGCGCGGCGATGGCGGTTGGCGATCCATTGGCGATCGAACAACAACTGCCAGTCGATGACCAGAGGGCCGGTGATTTCCACCATCACTTCATGCCATTCGCTGGCGTCTTCGCCCGGCGTCCAGAACTCATCGGTGACACCGGTGCCGCCGACCACGGCCATGCTCTGATCGACCAGCAACAGCTTGCGATGATCGCGGTAGAAATTGCCGACCCAGCGCCGCCAGCTCAGGCGATTATAGAAGCGCAGCTCTACGCCGGCCGCCATCAACCGCTGACGCAAGGTCAGAGTAAACGCGAGGCTGCCGTAATCATCGAACAGGCAGCGCACCCGCACGCCGCGCTCGGCGGCCTGGACCAGTGCCTGAACCATGGCCTCGGCACACGCGCCCGCCTCCACCAGGTACAGCTCCAGTTCGACTTGTTCCTCGGCGCGCGCAATCGCGACCAGCATCCGCGGAAAGAACTGCGGACCGTCGATCAGCAGTTCGAAGCTGTTGCCTTCACGCCAGGGAAAAATCGCGCCGGCCATGTCAGCGCGCCGTGAAAATCAGCACCGCACCCACCGGCACCGACAGACTGATGGCCGACAACCCGGCGACCTTGCGCAAGCTGTCCAGCCCCGGCACCAGATCAAAATCCTCGGCGTTGATCACCAGCGGTTCGAGCGTCACCACCTGAAAGCGCCGGTCATCGAGGCGAGTCGCCAACAGCTCGGCGTTGTACTCACGGGTTTTGCCGTGGAGGTTGACGGTGACCGGCAAGCGCAGTTCAAGTTGCGCGCCGGGGGCGAGGTCGTTGATCGGGCGCAAATCAATCTGCGCAGTGATCAACGCTTCGGGAAAGGTCTGGATCTCGAACAGCTCCTTGCGCATGCGTTCGTCACGCAAGGGGATGCCGCTGTTTATCGAATCCAGCTCGACTTCCACCTCGGCCAGTCCCTTGGGACTGACCTTGCCGTGCAGCACCAGGAAGCGCTGCACTTCGGAAACATTGGCGTTTTTGGTGCTGACAAATGACAGCCGCGAGGATTCGCCGTCCAGGTACCAATTGGCCTGAGCCGACAAAGTAGCGCTGGCCAGCAGCACAAAGGCGAGGGTTTTGGTGAGGGACCGCTTGAACATAAAGACTCGTGGGGCAGATAAACCTGAACGAACCTTAACCGTCCGCGAGCGCATTGCAAACCGCGATGACCAAACACAGCACCTGTAGGAGCCCGGCTTGCCGGCGATAGCGCCCGAAAGATCGCCATCGCCAGCAAGCCGGCTCCTACGGATTTGCGGTGTGCTCGAGATTGAAGGTTCACGCCAAACCTGTAGGAGCCGGCTTGCTGGCGATGGCGTTCCGGAGATTGCCATCGCCGGCAAGCCGGCTCCTACAAAGACGACCTGTCAGGGTTGCAGACGGCAGCCTTGGTGTTCGCCGATCCATTGCGCGCTGTTGCTGCGGCCCATGCCGCTGACCGTCACGCGTTTGCCGGCGGCGTCATCGGTAAAACCGCTGAAGGGCAGCCATTGCTTCACATAGCCACGGCAATACCCGGCGTCGTTGTTCATCACGTATCGGCACGAGCAGTATTCCTTGGCGGTGTAGGCGCTGATGATGTCCGGGAAAGCCCATAGCGCCACGCGCTCGTGCCAGATCCAGCCAAGCAAGGCGATCAGCAGGATCAACAACAGTGAGCTGAACGGTCGGCGGCGGACAAACGGGCGACGGCTCATGGCTGCACCTTCCCGGCGAATGCCTTGCGCGCAAGGTTGAGCAATGCGTTGTGGCTGTAGCGACCGTCGCGGTCGTCGCCGTAGCGCACGATCACCAGTTTTTCGCTGGGGATCACGTACATCGCCTGCCCCCAATGACCGAGTGCGGCGAAGGTGTCGGGGGGTGCATCGGGCCAGGGTTGTGCGGCGCCATCCACGGCGCGATTGAGCCACCACTGACCGCCCGGCACCGCGTCGTCCTGATTCGCTTGATAGTGGGCGAAGGGCTCACGATTGAAGGTGACCCAGTCTTTGGGCAGCAATTGCCGATCCCCCCAACGGCCGTCACGCGCCATCAACAGGCCGACTCGCGCCAGGTCGCGGGCGGTGAGATAGGCATAGGACGAGGCGACGAAAGTGCCCGTGCCGTCGGTTTCCCACACCGCGTGGCGAATCCCCAGCGGCTCGAACAGCGCGGTCCACGGATAGTCGGGATAACGCGCCGGGCCGACGATGTTTTTCAGCGCCGCGGACAACAGATTGCTGTCGCCGCTGGAATAGCGAAAAGCCTGACCGGGCTTGGCGTACTCGGCGTGATCGGTGGTGAAGGTGGCCATGTCGTGATGGCCGCGGGTGTAGAGCATCGCCACCACCGAGGACTTCAACGGTGCGTATTCATAGTCTTCCTGCCAGTCCAGGCCCGAGGCCCAGTGCAGCAGATCGGCCAGGGTGATCGCCGGGTGTTTTTCCAGCGCTGGATAGAACTTCAGCGCCGGGTCCTGCAATTTGAACAGGCCTTCGCCATAGGCGACGCCGAGCACCGTGGCCATGAGGCTCTTGCTGATCGACCAGGTCAGGTGTGGCGTGTCGGCGCTGGTCGGGCCGGCGTAGCGTTCGTAGATCAACTGACCATCGCGGATCACCAGCAAGGCGTCGGTGCGGATGCCCTTTCGGCTGATGTCATCACGGGGCGGGAAGGCGTAGGTTTCCAGGGCTTGCAGCGCCGGGCCGCTCGGGGTCGGGCCGGACGACCATTGCTCTGTGGGCCAGGTTTCGGCCTGGGTCGAGAGACTGAGCAGCAGCATGAAAAACAGGGACACGCCTTTGAACATGGTGGGGGCTCGGCGGATTTGATTGCTGAGCCTAGTTGAGGTTGATGACAGTTTTGGAGTTTTTGTCGTCAATGACGACGCCTTCGCGGGCAAGCCTCGCTCCTACAGAGGTATGCGCTCTCCTGTAGGAGCGAGGCTTGCCCGCGAAGAGGCCCGTCAGATCGCCGCCAACGCCTTGGCCAACCGCTTGCCCCGCGCCCCCGCCGCCAAATCCATCACCGCCTGATCCCGCTGCCACATCGCCGCCCACTGCGGCGGGCCATCGGCCAATGCCTGGTTCACCTCAACCTTCAACCCGTCGAACTGCGCAAACAACCCGCCCAGCAACACATGCCCCGCCGGATTGTTCGGCGCCTGCCGGCTCATTTCCGCACACCCGGCCAACAGCGCCAGCAAACGCAACTGCAAGACCTGCGGCCAGTCGCTGTCCTGGCCGACGCCATACAACCACGCTGTCATCGCGCTCAACACATAGACGTCTTCCAGCGTTCTGAACGGTTTGACATACGCGTCCCAGCCATCCCCCGCCAGCAATTCACACAAGGCATGGTCAAGAAACAGCCGGCCATGACTGATGTCCGGCATCAGCGGTATCGGCGGGAGTTTTTCCAGACGCACACCCGGCTCACCGGGATAAACCACCGCCAGGCTCAGGCGCGGCGACTCGCCAGGCGCTTCACTGCGCGCAGCGATCAGCAGCCAGTCGGCCGCATCGCCGGCGGTCACGAAATCCTTGCGTCCGCTCAGGCGCAGTTCGCTCAGGCGCGTCTGCATGTCCGCCACCCGCAGGCTGCGTTGCTCGGTCGCACACAACGCGCCAAGACTCGGCGGCGCGCTCGGCCACAGCATGCGCAATGCCGCCTGATAGCCCACCAGAAACGCCAGCCCCGGTGTCGCCATCAGGCGTCCACCGCCCACCGCCAACTCAAACGGCGTGACCGTGCCCAACTGCTGCAACAAGGTCGCGAAGCCTTCACCGAGGTCCGGATTGGCGGGCAAGCGATCGCGGCGTTTCAACAGGGTTTGCCAGAGCATAAGAGGCTCCTTGTGGGCTGTCATATAAGCATCACCAAAGCTTCATGGCGATGACACCGGGGCTACATAGCCTGACTTTGCACAACACGGCCGCATAAAGAAAGTCGATCGGCTCTAACCCAAGACGGGTGACCAGCCCGCACGGAGAATCGCAATGACTCAGATCGCCCGCATCAGCGACACCGGCAATGAACGCCGCCTGCAAGCCGAACGCCTGGTGGGCGCCGAGGCCTTGCAGGAAGCCCAGGCTTTGCGCTTCAACGTGTTCAGCGGCGAGTTCAACGCCAAGCTCAAAGGCGCGGAACTGGGTCTGGACATGGATGACTATGACGTTCACTGCGCCCACATCGGCGTGCGTGACCTGAACACCGGGCGCCTGGTGGCGACCACCCGTTTGCTCGATCACACCGCCGCCAGCAGCCTGGGCAAATTTTACAGCGAAGAAGAATTCAGCCTGCACGGCCTGATCCAACTCAAAGGCCCGATCCTCGAAATCGGCCGTACCTGTGTCGACCCGGCCTACCGCAACGGCGGCACCATCGCCGTGCTCTGGGGTGAACTGGCCGAAGTCCTGAACCAGGGCGGTTACAGCTATCTGATGGGGTGCGCGAGCATCCCGATGCAAGACGGTGGCATTCAGGCTCACGCGATCATGCAGCGTCTGCGCGAACGTTACCTGTGCACCGAAAACCTGCGCGCCGAACCGAAAAAACCATTGCCGGTTCTGGACATCCCCTCCAACGTCATCGCCGAAATGCCGCCGCTGCTCAAGGCCTACATGCGCCTCGGTGCGAAGATTTGCGGCGAGCCGTGCTGGGACGAAGACTTCCAGGTCGCCGACGTGTTCATCCTGCTCAAGCGCGACGAACTCTGCCCGCGCTACGCCAAGCACTTCAAGGCGGCTGTGTGATGAGCCGCTTGCGGGTGTACGCGCGGATTGCGCGAGTGTTGGTCGTGGTGGCATTGGGGCTGAGCATGGCCAGTGTCTTCGGTTTGTTCGAGCGCCTGGGCATCGCCCATTCGATGGTCCGCCGTCAGCGCTGGTCGCGATTTTTCATGGCACGCCTGGCGAATGCCCTGCCCTTTCGCGTGACCGTGCACGGTGAATTGCCAAAGGAGCCGATGCTCTGGGTCAGCAACCATGTGTCCTGGACGGACATTCCGCTGCTGGGCATGCTCACGCCGATGTCGTTCCTGTCCAAGGCCGAAGTACGCACCTGGCCGGTGGCGGGCTGGTTGGCGGCCAAGGCCGGCAGCCTGTTTATCCGCCGTGGTTCGGGGGACAGTCAGTTGATCCGCAAACAGATGACGCGCCACCTGGAACAAGCACATCCGCTGCTGATGTTCCCGGAAGGCACCACCACCGATGGCCGTTCGTTGCGCACCTTCCATGGTCGCTTGCTGTCGGCGGCGATTGATTCGCAAGCGAAGCTGCAACCGTTGGCGATTCGTTACCTGCGCGAGGGTGAAATCGATTCGCTGGCGCCGTTCATTGGCGATGATGACTTGCTCTCGCACCTGATGCGCTTGTTTGCCAATGACCGGGGCGATGTGGAGATTCATCTGCTCAAGCCGATTGCCTGTGAAGGCCGGGAACGCGCGGCGCTGGCGTTCGAAGCGCAGCAGGCGGTGCAGAAGGTGTTGTTCGGCGCGATTCCCGAAAAACAGCAAGCGCCGATGCGCCCGGCAATCGCTGCCTGAACACATAACCCTGTAGGAGCCAGCTTGCTGGCGATGACGGCATAACATTCAACAGAGATGCTGACTGATACACCGCCATCGCCGGCAAGCCGGCTCCTACAGGGGTTTATGGTGTTGGGTAGTTTTGGGCGAAGTCCTGAAGCTGTGGGTAGAACAACCTGAAATCCTCGCTCAACGGCTCATACAACACCCGCAGCTCCTGCATCGCCGCCGCCAGTTCCTCGGGCCTGGTCAGCCGCCGCGAAATCCCCCGCAGCACCTGCTCCAACACGTCGAATTCCCGGTAAGAACCCAACCAGTCATTCGCCACCATGTGCGGCGCAATCCTCGCCAGGCGTTCCGGTAATTGCGGCTCATTGGACAGCACCCGATACACGTCGCCGGTGAACAGCGCCAGCGGCCGGTCGGCATACAGCGTCCAGTCCCGCGCCAGGCAATGGTCAAAAAACACATCGAGCACGATCCCGGCATAACGCCGGCGGGTCAGGGAAAACCGCGACAACGCCACGTCCACCATCGGATGGCGGTCGGTAAACACGTCGATGCTGCGATGCAACTGGATAGCCGCCTCGATCTCCGGGTCGAACTGCCCTTGCAGCCGTCCTTTGACGAAATCGCCATACAGACTGCCGAGCAATTGACCGGGACGCTGGCCACCGAGGTGAAGATGTGCGAGATAGTTCATGCCGCCCAGCTTAACACTGCGGCATTCATATCGTTATAACCCGATATACCGATTTACGCGGTCATCAGATCAAAATCATATTGGTATATCGCGAAATACCGATTTAAAGTTCGCCTCATCGCGATATAGCGTTTTACTCATCACGAGCCCCAAGCCATGAACCTCGACCTCGACGAAATAATAAAAGCCCTGGCACACCCAGTACGGCGAGAAATCCTGCACTGGCTCAAAGACCCGGACGTCGAATTTCCCGACCAGACCCACAGCAACGAGCACGGCGTCTGCGCCGGGCAGATCGATCAACGGTGCGGTTTGTCGCAGTCCACGGTGTCCGCACACCTGGCGACCCTGCAACGCGCCGGCCTGATCAGCAGCCGCAAAGTCGGCCAGTGGCACTTTTTCAAACGCAACGAGGAAACCATCCAGGAATTCCTCAAAACCTTCAGTAAAGAGCTCTGACCCTTAAGCTGACAAGGAATCAACAATGCCCCTCTCGCTCCTCATCCTGGCCTTGAGCGCCTTCGCCATCGGCACCACCGAGTTCGTCATCATGGGCTTGCTGCCCGATGTGGCGGCTGACCTCGGTGTGTCGATCCCCGGCGCCGGCTGGCTGGTGACCGGTTACGCCCTGGGCGTGGCCATCGGTGCGCCGTTCATGGCACTGGCCACCGCCAGGCTGCCGCGCAAGGCCGCACTGGTGGCGTTGATGGGGATATTCATCATCGGCAATCTGCTCTGCGCAGTGGCCAGTGACTACAACGTGCTGATGTTCGCCCGAGTGGTGACTGCCCTCTGCCACGGTGCGTTCTTCGGTATCGGTTCGGTAGTGGCTGCGGGCCTGGTGCCAGCCAACAAACGCGCTTCGGCCGTGGCCCTGATGTTCACTGGCCTGACCCTGGCCAACGTCCTCGGCGTGCCGCTGGGCACCGCACTCGGTCAACAAGCCGGTTGGCGCTCGACGTTCTGGGCGGTGACCGTTATCGGCGTAATCGCCTTGATCGGCCTGATCCCTTTCCTGCCGGCCAAGCGCGATGAAGAGAAACTCGACATGCGCGCCGAGCTGCGTGCCCTCAAAGGCGCCGGCATCTGGCTGTCGTTGAGCATGACCGCGCTGTTCGCCGCGTCGGTGTTCACCTTGTTCACCTACGTCGCCCCGCTGCTGGGCGAGGTGACCGGCGTCTCGCCACGCGGCGTGACCTGGACGCTGATGCTCATCGGCCTGGGCCTGACGGTCGGCAACATCATCGGCGGCAAACTGGCCGACAAAGGCCTGGCGGCGACGCTGATCGGCGTGTTCATCAGCATGGCCGTGGTGTCCACCGTACTGACCTGGACCAGCGTTGCGCTGATCCCGACCGAAATCACCCTGTTCCTCTGGGCCACCGCGTGCTTTGCCGCCGTACCCGCCCTGCAAGTGAACGTGGTGACCTACGGCAAGGCTGCACCAAACCTGGTCTCGACCCTGAACATCGGCGCCTTCAACGTCGGCAACGCACTCGGTGCCTGGGTCGGCGGCAGCGTCATCGCCCACGGCTACGGCCTGACCAGCGTGCCACTGGCGGCTGCCGCACTGGCGGTACTCGCCCTGCTGGTGACCCTGATTACTTTCCGTCAGAGCGGTAATCCCGAACTGGCCCCTGCTACCAACTGACTCACTGATACCTCACGAGGGTGCATTTCATGACAACTATTTTCGATCCGATCAAACTGGGCGACCTCGAGTTGGCCAACCGCATCATCATGGCACCGCTGACCCGCTGCCGCGCCGACGAAGGTCGTGTGCCGAACGCGCTGATGGCCGAGTACTACGTTCAACGCGCCTCGGCCGGCCTGATCCTCAGCGAAGCCACCTCGGTCACGCCGATGGGCGTTGGCTACCCGGACACTCCGGGCATCTGGTCCAACGATCAAGTGCGCGGCTGGACCAACGTCACCAAGGCGATCCACGGCGCGGGCGGCAAGATCTTCCTGCAACTCTGGCACGTCGGCCGGGTTTCCCACGAGTCGTACCTGAACGGCGAAAAACCGGTCGCACCGAGCGCCATCCAGCCCAAAGGCCATGTCAGCCTGGTTCGCCCACTGGCCGATTACCCGACGCCGCGCGCCCTGGAAACCGCTGAAATCGCCGATGTCGTCGACGCTTACCGCGTCGGTGCCGAAAACGCCAAGGCCGCCGGTTTTGACGGCGTGGAAATCCACGGCGCCAACGGTTACCTGCTCGACCAGTTCCTGCAAAGCAGCACCAACCAGCGCACCGACCAATACGGCGGCTCCGTGGAAAACCGTGCACGCCTGCTGTTGGAAGTGACCGATGCCGCCATCGAAGTCTGGGGCGCCGGCCGCGTTGGTGTGCACCTGGCACCGCGAGCCGACTCCCATGATATGGGCGACGACAACCTCGCCGAAACCTTCACCTACGTCGCTCGCGAACTGGGCAAACGTGGCATCGCGTTCATCTGCTCCCGCGAAAAAGAAGGCACCGACAGCCTCGGCCCGCAAATCAAGGAAGCCTTCGGCGGTCCGTACATCGTCAACGAACGCTTCACCAAGGACAGCGCCAACGCCTGGCTGGCCAGCGGCAAGGCTGACGCGGTCGCCTTCGGTGTGCCGTTCATTGCCAACCCGGATTTGCCGGCACGTTTGAAAGCCGATGCGCCACTGAACGAGGCGCGCCCGGAGTTGTTCTACGGCAAAGGCCCGGTCGGTTATATCGACTATCCAGCGATGTAACTTCAACTAAACAATTGCAAAGCCCCGGCTCGAAAGAGCTGGGGCTTTTTTATGCGCTCCATCAACCACGCGCAACAAACAAATACACACCCAACTAACAGACCTTTTGACTCACTGATATATTCAATCTCTCAACTCAACTCAAGAGAGATCGACATCATGGATGATACCCATATAAAGGCCGCCTCCGAAGACCAGGAAGTCTACGAAGACATTCAGAATGTGACATTTGAAAAAAACCTCTATGAGCAAGCCAGCACTCTTGCAACTCTTTCCACTTTTCCGATGATACTAAGCTTTCTTCAAAGTGCTGCCACGACTCTTTTTTCTCCTGAGACCCAGGAAAGACTAAGAGCAGAACTGGAAGTCGATAAATACTTTGAGGCCCTTGGCGAGGAAAGCCTCAGGAGGGAGGAAGAAACCTGGGCATCCCTTAAACGCATCAAATCTCACACCAGTGTTCTCTTCTACATTTTCAATGCTACCGAAGAAACTTTTAAACTCGATTACTCCAGTTGGAACAACGACAAACTCCCCGCTCAAGACTATGAAATCAAGCCATTGCAGTACACGTCATTCATACTGCGCAGCGACATACCTCAACGTATCCCCCATCGGCAGATTCATGTGTCGAGCAAAGTGAACCACGGCTTTACGTATCGTAGCGAAAAATTCGCATTCGATTTTTCCTCGCAGCTTTATTTAAGACATTCGGGCGGCAAGTCAACCCCCTACGCGGATCACCAGATAAATTCTATTGGTAAATCTTCACTGACTTGTACTTCCAGCCTCTCACGAGGCATGAGAGAGAGTCCTTATAGCTACGGCGTGCTAATTACTCTTGGTGAATTAGCCTGAAGAACCCGATTGCGTTCAAAGCGGTGCTCAGTAGCATCTGCGCTTCTTAATAAATAACCCCAGGTAAAAGCACCTGAAGCTTACCTACTTAGCAAAATGAAAAATCGACATGAACGACATGAACGACATCAAAGAAACCAGTAACAAGTACGAAGATCTACTATCGTTTTTCAATTACACTTCCATTGGCACACTTTACAACCTGACACCACTACTATTCAGCGAAGAGAATCAGCAAGCACTGGATGAGTTGATCGGGATCGCCGAGGTGGAATTAATCGGCCTCCTCGAAAAAATCGAGTCAGAACGCGAGTTGAATCAGAAAATAGAACAGTGGCGACATCAAGATGAAAGCTCGAAAAACACTCGTGTGATTGTCAAACTCATTAATAACACACCGCACACTTTTAAAATCGCACAAACCAGCCTGCCTTTACACCCATCAGAGCGCGAGTCATTCCTGCTCCGGGCTCACGCAAAGACAGCATTCAAATCCGACTTTGCCTATACGTACGCCGCGCCGTGGCCAAAAAACAAAATCATGTTCAATCAATTCGTGGATTTTATCGATCAGAACGTCGGGGTCCGTTTTGACCTCGGCATGATCATGAACAAATCCTACGGCGTTATTTCGCCAAGACACAAAGCAACGGTAAAAAACACCGTCACCTCCATTGGCTCATCCAAAATCAACTGCTCAACCAAAATCACCCGCATGGCAGAGGATCAGCCTTTCAACTTCGAGGTGGAAATAACAATGGGCTGAAGCAGCGACCACTGGGGATCGCTCTTGGCTTTTCACATCTGCGACACAAATTCCCTACAAAATACGTAGCTCGCTACCTGTCATCCTGGAGCGCGTCCCTATATAAAAGCACCCCAGTACGCCAACGCGGGCGAAGAGTTGATCTTCGCCCGCGTCTATTGACATAAACGGATCCAATTACGCATGTTGCTTCATTTTCGCAGGCTGGGACTGAAACGCAGCATGTCCAGCCCGGTATCGACCCAACGTTCGGCATCGATATGCAGTTCAAAGCTGTCCGGCGCGAGCAACCATTGGTACAGCAGGCCATCTATATAGGCATGAATGCTGATGGCCGCACGGGCGGTGTCGAGATTTTCCGGCAACTGCCCGCGATTCACGGCATTACGCAGGGTCAGGCCAATGCGCATATTGCATTCGAGGCTGGCCGTTCGGCGCTGCTGGCGCAGGTCGCACATTTCATCGGTGAATTCGCACTTATGAAACAGAATCTCGTTGATGCGCCGAGTCTTGGGGTCCAGCGCAACTTCATGAAACAAATGAATCAGCAGCCGACGCATGCAGCCCAGCGGATCGAGCTCGTCTTCGCTCTCCGCGGCTTTGGCCAGCTCATCAAGGGGCTCATGCAAGCTGTCGAGCATGGCCTGGACCAGATCGGCCTTGTTGCTGAAATGCCAGTAGATGGCGCCACGGGTGACGCCGGCCAAGGTTGCGATGTCCGCCAGCGTCGTGCGGGCCACGCCCCGCTCGAAAAAGGCTTTTTCGGCCGCCTCGAGTATCTGGCTACGAGTTTCTTGAGCTTCCTCTTTGGTGCGACGGACCATGGCAGTACAACCTCAATCAGGATGCTTCAGCGATGTCTGAATATCAGCTGAATAAAAGTGGGGCGAGCGCTCTTGGGACTCGTCCCCGGGCCTACAATTCCAACCTTGCGACGGCCTCTGTAACAGCGAGGGTACACAGCCAAGGTATTTACAAACAACCGTGAATGTAAGTATATTCCTTAGCATGCTACTTATCCACCCGGTACCCAATTTTTAACCTTCCATCTTTTCTTGTGCGTTTTTTTGCGCGCCTGACCCGAGGATTTTCATGCAATTCAAGCCAGCTGTTACCGCTCTGGTCACTGCCGTCGCCTTGGCATCGCTGCTCAGCGGATGCAAAAAGGAAGAAGCGGCACCGGCCGCTCCACCGCCTCAGGTCGGCGTCGTCACCCTGCAACCTCAAGCCTTCACCCTGACGTCCGAGCTGCCGGGTCGCACCAGCGCCTACCGCATCGCGGAAGTTCGCCCGCAGGTCAACGGCATCATTCTCAAGCGTCTGTTCAAGGAAGGCGGCGACGTCAAGGCCGGCCAACAGCTGTATCAGATCGATCCGGCGGTTTATGAAGCCACGCTGAAAAGCGCCGAAGCCAACCTGCAACAGACCAAGTCGATCTCCGATCGCTACAAGCAACTGGTCAACGAACAGGCTGTGAGCCGTCAGGAATACGACACCGCACAGGCCAACCGCCTGCAATCGGAAGCCGCCCTGCAAAGTGCCCAGATCAATGTGCGCTACACCAAGGTCTATGCGCCACTGTCCGGTCGCATCGGTCGTTCCAGCGTGACCGAAGGCGCGCTGGTCACCAGTGGCCAGGCGGACGCCATGGCGGTGATCCAGCAACTCGACCCGATCTACGTCGACGTCACCCAGTCCTCGGTAGAGCTGCTTGAACTGCGCCGCGAACTGGAAAGCGGTCGCCTGCAAAAGGCCGGCGACAACTCGGCGGCGGTCAAGCTGACCCTCGAAGACGGCAGCCAGTACAAGCTCGACGGCAAGCTCGAATTCTCCGAAGTCTCGGTTGACCAGACCACCGGTTCCGTCACCCTGCGTGCGGTGTTCCCGAACCCTGATCACACCCTGTTGCCCGGCATGTTCGTTCACGCCCAGCTTCAGGCCGGCGTGAATGCAGCTGCCATCCTGGCGCCGCAACAAGGCGTGACCCGCGACCTGAAAGGCTCCCCGACCGCGCTGGTCGTCGGTGCGGACAACAAGGTCGAGCTGCGTCAGCTCAAGGCCAGCCGCACTGTCGGCAGCCAGTGGCTGATCGAGGACGGCCTGAAAGCCGGTGATCGCCTGATCACCGAAGGGCTGCAATTCGTCAAACCTGGCATTGAAGTCAAGGCCACTGAGGCGACTAACGTTGGCGCAAAGAACCCGGCCCCCGCACAGGCAGCTAACAAGGCTTCCAGCGGCAAAGGGGAGTAAACCATGTCGAAATTTTTTATCGACCGTCCGATTTTCGCCTGGGTAATTGCCCTGGTGATCATGCTGGTCGGGGCTCTATCGATCCTCAAGTTGCCGATCAACCAGTACCCGAGCATTGCGCCTCCGGCGATCGCCATTTCCGTGGCCTACCCGGGCGCTTCCGCGCAAACCGTGCAAGACACCGTGGTTCAGGTGATCGAGCAGCAGCTCAACGGTATCGACAACCTGCGTTATGTGTCCTCGGAAAGTAACTCCGACGGTACCATGACGATCACCGCGACCTTCGAGCAAGGCACCAACTCCGATACCGCGCAGGTTCAGGTCCAGAACAAACTGAACCTGGCCACCCCGCTGCTGCCGCAAGAAGTACAGCAGCAAGGTATCCGCGTGACCAAGGCCGTGAAGAACTTCCTGCTGGTGATCGGCGTGGTCTCGCGTGACGGCAGCATGACCAAGGACGACCTGTCCAACTACATCGTGTCCAACATGCAGGATCCGATCTCGCGGACAGCCGGCGTGGGCGACTTCCAGGTGTTCGGTTCCCAGTACGCCATGCGTATCTGGCTCGACCCGGCCAAGTTGAACAACTTCAACCTGACCCCGATTGACGTGAAAACCGCCATCGCCGCGCAAAACGTCCAGGTATCGTCCGGCCAGCTCGGCGGCCTGCCTGCCCTGCCCGGCACTCAGTTGAACGCGACGATCATCGGCAAGACCCGCCTGCAGACCGCTGAGCAATTCAACAGAATCCTGCTCAAGGTCAACAAGGACGGCTCCCAGGTTCGCTTGAAAGATGTCGCCGATGTCGGTCTGGGTGGCGAGAACTACAGCATCAACGCTCAGTTCAACGGCGCCCCGGCTTCCGGCCTGGCGGTGAAACTGGCCAACGGTGCCAACGCCCTCGACACCGCGAAAGCCCTGCGCAAGACCATCGACAGCCTCAAGCCGTTCTTCCCGCAAGGGATGGAAGTGGTGTTCCCGTACGACACCACGCCAGTGGTGACCGAGTCGATCAAGGGTGTGGTTGAAACCCTGGTCGAAGCGATCGTGCTGGTGTTCCTGGTGATGTTCCTGTTCCTGCAGAACTTCCGCGCCACCGTCATCACCACGATGACCGTGCCAGTGGTATTGCTGGGTACGTTCGGCATCCTCGCGGCGTTCGGTTTCAGCATCAACACCCTGACCATGTTCGGTATGGTGTTGGCCATCGGCCTGCTGGTGGACGATGCCATCGTCGTGGTGGAAAACGTCGAACGGGTCATGAGCGAAGAAGGCCTGTCACCCAAGGAAGCCACCAAGAAATCCATGGGGCAGATCCAGGGTGCGCTGGTCGGTATTGCCCTGGTGCTCTCGGCGGTACTGTTGCCGATGGCGTTCTTCGGCGGTTCCACGGGTGTGATCTACAAGCAGTTCTCGATCACCATCGTCTCGGCCATGGCCCTGTCGGTACTGGTCGCGCTGATCTTCACCCCGGCGCTCTGCGCCACCATGCTCAAAGCCATTCCCAAGGGCGAGCACGGCGTGCCGAAACGCGGTTTCTTCGGCTGGTTCAACCGCAACTTCGACCGTAGCGTGAAAAGCTACGAGCGTGGCGTCGGCAACATTCTGCGCAACAAGGCGCCGTACCTGCTGGCCTACGTGATCATCGTCATCGGCATGATCTGGTTGTTCATGCGTATTCCTTCCTCGTTCCTCCCGGAGGAAGACCAGGGCGTACTGTTTGCTCAAGTACAAACCCCGGCCGGCTCGACTGCCCAGCGCACTCAGGTCGTCGTGGACGAGATGCGTGAATTCCTGCTGCGTCCAAGCAAGGATGGCGGTGAAGGCGATGCGGTGAACTCGGTGTTTACCGTGACCGGCTTCAACTTCGCCGGCCGTGGCCAGAGTTCGGGTATGGCGTTCATCATGATGAGGCCGTGGCACGAACGTAACGCCGACAACAACGTGTTCAAGGTCGCGGCCCGTGCCCAACAGCACTTCTTCACCTTCCGTGACGCCATGGTGTTCGCGTTCGCACCGCCAGCGGTACTGGAGCTGGGTAACGCCACCGGTTTCGACGTGTTCCTGCAAGACCGCGCCGGTATCGGTCACGAAAAGCTGATGGCTGCCCGTAACCAGTTCCTCGGCATGGCGGCGCAAAGCAAAGTGCTGGCGCAAGTGCGCCCGAACGGTCTGAACGACGAGCCGCAATTCCAGTTGGAAATCGACGACGAGAAGGCCAGTGCGCTGGGCGTTACCATCGCCGACATCAACAACACCTTGTCGATTGCCTTGGGCAGTAGCTATGTGAACGACTTCATCGACCGTGGTCGTGTGAAGAAGGTTTACGTGCAAGGCCAGCCCGGCGCGCGCATGAGCCCTGAAGACCTGAAGAAGTGGTACGTGCGCAACAGCACCGGGACCATGGTTCCCTTCACCGCGTTTGCCAAGGGTGAGTGGATTTACGGTTCGCCAAAACTGGCCCGTTATAACGGCGTAGAAGCGATGGAAATCCTCGGCTCCCCTGCCCCGGGTTATTCCACCGGTGAAGCCATGGCCGAAGTCGAGGCGCTTGCCCTGAAACTGCCGGCCGGTGTCGGTATTTCCTGGACCGGTCTGTCGTATGAAGAACGACTGGCGGGCTCCCAGGCGCCGGCGCTGTTCGCGCTGTCGATTCTGATGGTGTTCCTGTGCCTGGCGGCGCTGTACGAAAGCTGGTCGATTCCGATTGCCGTTGTGCTCGTGGTGCCACTGGGGATTATCGGTGCGTTGATGGCCACCAGCCTGCGGGGTCTGTCCAACGACGTGTACTTCCTCGTGGGTCTGTTGACCACCATCGGTCTGGCGGCGAAAAACGCCATTCTGATCGTCGAGTTCGCCAAGGATCTGCATGAACAGGGCAAGAGCTTGCAGGAGGCAGCAATCGAGGCCTGCCGCATGCGTTTGCGCCCGATCATCATGACCTCCCTGGCGTTCATTCTCGGCGTGGTACCTCTGGCCATTTCCAGCGGCGCCGGCTCGGGCAGCCAACACGCCATCGGTACCGTGGTAATTGGCGGTATGATCACCGCCACCGTATTGGCGATCTTCTGGGTCCCGTTGTTCTTCGTCACCGTGTCGGCCATGGGTCAGCGAAAAATCGCCGATCAGGACGACGCTATTGAACCTTCTAAAGAGGCTGGCTAATGAGCAAGTCGCTACTCTCCATCGCAGTCGCGGCCTTCGTGCTGAGCGGTTGCTCGCTGATACCCGATTATCAGCAGCCTGAAGCACCGGTGGCCGCCCAGTTCCCGCAAGGCCCGGCGTATTCGCCGGCCCAGGCGCCGAGCCAGGCTGCCGCCGAACAGGGCTGGAAGCAGTTTTTCCATGACCCGGCGCTGCAGCAGCTGATCCAGCTGTCTCTGGAAAACAACCGCGACCTGCGTGTCGCGGCGCTGAACATCGACGCGTTCGCGGCGCAGTACCGCATCTCGCGTGCCGACCTGTTCCCGGCGGTTTCGGCCAACGGTACCGGCAGCCGTCAGCGGGTTCCGGCTGACGCTTCACAGAGCGGTCAGGCAGGCATCACCAGTTCCTACTCGGCCACCGTCGGCATCAGCGCCTATGAACTCGACCTGTTTGGTCGGGTTCGCAGCCTGAACGAAGAAGCCCTGCAGAAGTACTTCGCCACAGAAGAAGGCCGTCGCAGCACACAAATCAGCCTGGTGGCCAGCGTGGCGAATGCCTACCTGACCTGGCAGGCCGACAAGGAGCTGCGCAAGCTGACTCAGGACACCCTCGCTGCGTTCGAGGAGAGCTACAAGCTCACCGCACGCAGCAACGAAGTGGGCGTAGCCTCGGCGCTGGACCTGGCGCAGTCGCGCACCTCGGTAGAAAACGCCCGTGCGCAACTGGCCCGTTACACACGCCAGGTCGCTCAGGATGAAAACAGCCTGGTGCTGCTGCTCGGCACCGGCATCCCGGCCAATCTGCGAGAAGCCAGGCCACTGTCTGACGATTTGCTGAGCGATGTACCGCCCGGCCTGCCGTCGGATCTGCTGCAACGTCGTCCGGATATTTTGCAAGCCGAATACAACCTGAAAGCGGCCAACGCCAACATCGGCGCAGCGCGCGCGGCGTTCTTCCCGAGCATCAGCCTCACCGCCAATGCCGGTACGTTGAGCCCCGACCTGTCCGGTCTGTTCAAGGGCGGCTCGGGCACGTGGTTGTTCCAGCCGCAAATCAACCTGCCGATCTTCAACGCCGGCAGCCTGCGCGCCAGCCTGGATTACTCGAAAATCCAGAAAGACATCGGCGTGGCGAACTACGAGAAGTCCATTCAGACGGCCTTCCAGGAAGTCGCCGACGGCCTGGCCGCCCGCCAGACCTACACCGAGCAGTTGCAGGCCCAGCGTGATTTCGTCACCGCCAACCAGGACTACTACCGTCTGGCCGAGCGTCGTTATCGCATCGGCGTCGACAGCAACCTGACCTTCCTCGATGCCCAGCGTCAGCTGTTCAGTGCCCAACAGGCGCTGATCACCGACCGCCTGGCGCAACTGACCAGCGCCGTGAATCTGTACAAGGCACTGGGCGGTGGCTGGAACGAGCAGACCGCGAAAGTCGAGCCGCTGAAAGAAGAAGCGCCGAAGCTGAAGTTGTTCTGATCGAGTTGCTGTAAACACGAAGCCCACCGTTTGGTGGGCTTTTTGTTGTCTGCTGGAAAGTTGTGGTGTCTGTGATGGCCCCTTCGCGAGCAGGCTCGCTCCTACAGTTGACCGTGTTCGTTCAGGAGGAATGCAATCGAATGTGGGAGTGAGCCTGCTCGCGATGGGGCCGGCATGCCAACACACAATCCAAGGCAATCTCGGTTCGATAATCGCCCAAAACCCGCTTTTACCAATTGAACCATCCAGTTCATTCCCCGCACCATTCGCCACACAAAACCAATAACAACAGGTTCGACACCATGCCCCCGCGCCCCGCCCTGTCCGGCTGATCTCGCCCCGTTTCATTTGAATTCGAATCTTTTTGTCTGCAACCCGACGGTTGCGGCATCGCCCCGTTTCATCTCCAAGAATTAGAGAGACCGAGCCCATGACGCCTTCCACTTATTTCGTTCCCAGCCTGATCGCCCTCGCACTGGCCGGCGCCGCCCTGCCCGCCACGGCCGAAGAGGCGGGTTTTGTCGAAGGGGCCAAGGTCAACCTGAACCTGCGCAACTTCTACATCAACCGCAACTTCACCAACCCGACCAAGGCACAGGGCAAGGCTGAAGAGTGGACGCAAAGTTTCATCCTCGACGCCAAATCCGGGTTCACCCAAGGCACCGTCGGCTTCGGCATGGATGTGCTGGGGCTGTACTCGGTAAAACTCGACGGCGGTAAAGGCACCGGCGGTACGCAGTTGCTGCCGCTGGACCACGATGGTCGCCCGGCGGACAACTTCGGTCGCACCAACGTGGCGTTCAAGGCCAAGCTGTCGCAGACCGAAGTGAAGGTCGGCGAATGGATGCCGGTGCTGCCGATCCTGCGTTCGGACGATGGACGCTCGCTGCCGCAAACCTTCCGTGGCGGTCAGGTCACCTCAAAGGAAATCAACGGCCTGACGCTCTACGGCGGCCAGTTCCGCCAGAACAGCCCGCGTGACGACAGCAGCATGAATGACATGTCGATGACCGGCAAAGCGGCGTTCACCTCCGACCGCTTCAACTTCCAGGGTGGCGAATACCTGTTCAACGAGAAGCGCACCCAGATCGGCCTGTGGAACGCCGAACTCAAGGACATCTACAGCCAGCAATTCGTCAACCTGATTCACAGCCAACCCATCGGCGACTGGACCCTGGGCGCCAACCTCGGTTTCTTCTACGGCAAGGAAGACGGCAGCGCCCGCGCCGGCGATCTGGACAACAAGACCTGGTCGGGAATGTTCTCCGCGAAGTACGGCGGCAACACCTTCTACGTCGGCCTGCAAAAACTCACCGGCGACAGCGCCTGGATGCGGGTCAACGGCACCAGCGGCGGCACGCTGGCCAACGACAGCTACAACTCCAGCTATGACAACGCGCGGGAAAAATCCTGGCAGGTGCGTCACGACTACAACTTCGTTGCGCTCGGCGTACCGGGCCTGACCCTGATGAACCGCTACATCAGCGGCGAAAACGTACACACCGGCACCATCACCGACGGCAAGGAATGGGGCCGCGAGAGTGAACTGGGCTACACCGTACAAAGCGGTGCGCTGAAAGACCTGAACGTCAAATGGCGCAACTCGACCATGCGCCGCGATTACAGCAATAACGAGTTCGACGAGAACCGGTTGATCATCAGCTACCCGATCAGTTTGTTGTAAGCCTCAGCGCCAGCGTTGACTCCTTGGGGGAAACGCTGGCGCTGACCACTGGTCGCGATGAACTGGCGAATTATTGAACCGCAGATACAGTCATCAAGGCGTTCAAGTTCTCCAGCCTGATGTAGGAGCCCCCATTTACTTCCGTTATCTCCGGATGCTGTACGCGAAGCTGCCATGACCACGGAGGTCAGGTATGAGCAAGCGAATAGTTATCGTCGGTGGCGGCGTCGGTGGAACCATGCTGGCCAATCAACTGGTCAACAAGTTGTATCCAGAAATCCTGCGCGGCGAAGTCCTGATTACTCTGCTGTCCAACTCCCCCGATCACTACTACAAACCTGCGTTCATGTACGTGGCGTTCAACCTGTTTTTTCAGGAAGAACTCAAACGCCCGGAACGCTCATTGCTGCGCCCGGAAATCACCTTCAACGTTGAAGAAGTGACGCGTTTCGATTTCCCTGGGCAACGCCTGAAGACGCGCAGCGGCAAAGTCTACGACTACGATTATCTGGTCATCGCCACCGGTTGCGTGCCCGCCCCGGAACGCATCGAAGGTTTGAAAGAAGGCGGCGACCACTTCTATCAATACGAGCCGGCCCGGCAACTGGCGCAGAAGCTGAGCACCATCGAAAAAGGCCGGATCTTCATTACCGTGTCTTTCCCGCAAACGCCCAACGTGCCGCATCAATGCGGCATCGCGCCCGTCGAAACCACCTTGATGCTCGATGATTATTTGCGGCGTCGGGGTGTGCGAGACAAAGTGAAAATTATCTACACCTACCCGACAACCGCTCAGTTACTGCGCAACTGCCTGTTCCTGCAACGACCGACAGGGGAAATTCTGCCGAGTATTTTCGAGCAGAAAAACATCCGTTTTCAGCGTGGGTTCACCCTGGACCGTGTCGATCCCGACAGCAAAATTGCCTACTCCGCAGAAGGCGACGCGCAGTCTTACGACATCCTGATGGCAACGCCGCCGATCCGCGCCGTGGATGCCGTGCTCGAGTCCGGAGCGTCAAAAGCGCCCAATAACGAAGGCTGGCTGCCCACCAATCATGAAACCCTGAAAGTCTACGACCTGGAAAACGTCTACGTGATCGGCGACACCGTCGATCTGCCAGTGAGCAAGGCCGGTGGCGCGTGCCATAACCAGGCACCGGTGATCGCCAACAACATTACCGCTGAAATTCGCCTCGGTGGCCCCATCGATGTCTACGACGGACGGGTTCAGGCCGTCGCGCAAATGGGCCTCTGTGCCGGCATGCCGCTTTGGTACAACTACGCGTGCGACGTTCTGCCAACTCCACCGACCAAACTCGGTGGCCTGCTCAGGAACGGCTTCAATCGTGGCCTGTACTGGGCGGTTGCCCGGGGCATGCTGTGACGGGCTCAGGGAGACAAACACAATGACAAACCTGACAGATGAAACCCTCGCCATCGGCACCGCCGACAGGTCGGAGGGGCTCAAGGTCTTGATGGCAAAACTGCAACCACTGATCGATGGCGGGCGACTGGATAACCTTGTCGATTTGCTCTCGTTGACCTCGGACATGGTCGACCTGCTGGACGCGGCCATGGTGGAAAAACTGGCGCGGTTGTTCGAAAACGCTACGGCGGCCACCTGGACCGTCAGCAACGCCGTGCGCATGGCCCACGCCGAAGTCGCCGCCGCCCCGGAGCCACCAGGGGTCTACGCCTTGATCAAACTGCTGAACGAGCCGGACACGCGCAAAGGTGTGGCTGTTGTCCTGAAAACCCTGAACGTCATCGGAAGACAACTGTAACCGCCAGAGAGGACCACCTCATGAGCGTCAAACTTGATAAGGCAGGGAGCGCCTGCACGCACTGGGACGCCAAGGCGTACCAGCAGTTTTCGCGCCTCAGGCAACGACCGGTCAATGAATTGCTCGGTCGTGTCGAACTCAAATCACCCCAACGCATTTATGACCTGGGGTGCGGCACCGGCATCGCCACGCAACTGTTGGCCAAGCGTTGGCCTCGCGCACAGTTGCAGGGCATCGACAGCTCCGGACAAATGCTCGACGAAGCCCGCCTTCTGCCCATCAAGGCGCTGTGGAAACAGTGTGACCTGCTCGACTGGCAGCCCGAACAGCCAGCAGACCTGCTGTTCGCCGCCGCCGTTTTGCACTTCATCAAGGATCACCATCAACTGCTGCCGCGACTGCTCAGGCAGCTCAACCCAGGCGGTTGCCTGGCAGCGCACATGCCCGACTGGCGGGATGCCTTGTGGTATCGGTTGGTGCTCGACACGCTGGAAGACGCGGGGGCGTGCGGCCAACCGTTAGGCACGGCGCAACTGCGCGAGGCCATGGCCGCACGAACGCTCTTGTCGCTGGAAGATTACTACCGCTTGCTCGCCCCGATCACCGAAACCCTGGACATCTGGGAGACCGAGCAATTGCAGGTGGTCTGCGGTCAATCGCCGATCTATGACTGGGTCAAGGTCTCGGCGCTGCGACCAGTGATGCAGGGACTCAAGCCCGACGAACAGGCACGCTTCATCTACCACTACCTGATGCGCGTACACGCGCATTACCCGCCGGAGAGCGACGGGCGAACGCTGTTTCCGTTCAAGCGCATATTCATCGTCGCGACCATCTGAATACAGTCCCGATCCACCCGGCAACACAAATCCTGTAGGAGCCGGCTTGCTGGCGATAGGATCGACGCGATCCGCCTGACAAACCGCGTCGTCCAAATCGCCAGCAAGCCGGCTCCTACAGGTGTGTGGCGTTTGGTCTATTCCCGGGACTCGACGCCCAACTCATCCCAAACCGACTCGGCCAAATGAAACGTCGCATTCGCCGCCGGGATGCCGCAGTAGATGGCGCTCTGCATGATCACTTCCTTGATCTCGCCACGGGTCACGCCATTGTTGGCGGCGGCACGCAGGTGCAGTTTGAGTTCACCCTCACGGTTCATGCCGATCAACATGGCGATGGTGATCAGGCTGCGGGTATGGCGCGGCAGGCCCGGGCGGGTCCAGATGTCACCCCACGCGTGGCGGGTGATCATCTCCTGAAACTCCGAATTGAACTCGGTCAGTGCGTTCAGGCTGCGGTCGACATGGGCGTCGCCGAGGACTGCGCGACGGACGTTCATGCCCTCGTTGTAACGTTGTTTCTCGTCCACGGATTTCCCCCTCAATGACCCAGCAAAAAAGCGAGAACGCGCTCACTGAACGCATCGCCGGCCTGCACGTTGGACAGGTGCGCCGCGTAGAACTCGGCGTACTCGGCACCTGCCACATGTTCCTGGATGAAGTGCCCACCGGACGGCGGCGTGACCGCGTCTTCGGTGCCGGCGATCACCAGCAGCGGCACCTTGATCGAGGACAGCTGATCACGGAAATCGGCATCGCGTACGGCAGCGCAATTGGCTGCGTAGCCTTGCGGTGAAGTGGCCGCGAGCATGTCGGTAATCCGTCTCGCCGCCGCCGGATTGGCCTCGGAAAAGTCCGGGGTAAACCAGCGCGCAATCGATGCATCGCGTAGCGCAACCATGGCCGCCGCGCCGTCACGCAGCACGGTCTCGATGCGCGGGTTCCAGATCGACGGGTCGCCGATTTTCGCGGCGGTGTTGCACACCACCAGTTTGTTCAATCGATCACCGGCATTGATGCCCAGCCACTGGCCAATCAAGCCGCCCATCGACAAGCCGCAGAAATGCGCCTTCTCAATGTGCAACGCATCCAGCAGCGCCAGCACGTCTCGGCCCAGTTGTTCGATGCTGTAAGGCCCCGGCGTGACCAGGGATTTGCCGTGGCCACGGGTATCAAAACGCAGCACCCGGAAATGCTCGGTGAACGCGGCAATTTGCGCGTCCCACATGTGCAGGTCGGTGCCCAGCGAGTTGGACAGCACCAGCACCGGTGCATCGACCGGCCCTTCAATTTGGTAATGCAGTTCGCCCTCGGCGAGTTGTACGAAAGCCACAGCAGTCTCCTTCAGGCAGTTAGCGCAGAATGTTCAGCCACCGCTCGCTCGACCCAGGTACGAGCCTGTCCGAGGTAGTGAGCGGGGTCCAGCAGATGATCGAGTTCAGTAGCCGAGAGCTCGGCGGTCACTTGCGGCTCGTCGCCCAGGACCGCGCGCAAATGCCGTTGCTCGGCCACGGCGCGCTTGCAGCACAGCTCCAGTAAATGATGCGCGGTGTCGCGGCCGACCCGTTGCGCGAGAACGATACTCACCGCTTCGGCCAGCACCAGGCCTTGGGTCAGGTCGAGGTTGCGGGCCATGCGTTTGGCGTCCACTTCCAGTCCGTCTGCCACCAGCAATGCTTGCTTGAGGCTGCCGGACACCAGGCAGCAAATCTCCGGCAGGGTTTCCCACTCGGCATGCCACAGGCCGAGGCTGCGCTCGTGCTCTTGCGGCATCGCACTGAACAGGGTCGAGAGCAGACCGGGAACCCGTGTTGCAGCGCCGATCAGCACGGCGGCGCCCACCGGGTTGCGTTTGTGCGGCATGGTCGACGAACCGCCCTTGCCCGGCGCCGAGGGTTCGAACACTTCGCCCGCTTCAGTCTGCATCAACAGGCTGATATCGCGACCGAGCTTGCCGAGGCTGCCGGCGATCAATCCCAGCACCGAACCGAACTCCACCAGGCGGTCGCGTTGGGTGTGCCACGGTTGGTCGGGCAACGTCAGGTGCAGCTCCGTGGCCAGCGCGTCGGCAATCGGCAACGCTTGCGCACCGAGGGCCGCGAGGGTCCCGGAGGCGCCGCCGAATTGCAGCACCAGCAGGCGCGGTTTGAGTTCTTGCAGGCGTTGACGGCTGCGGGTGACGGCGCCCAGCCATCCGGCGATCTTCATGCCCAAGGTGACCGGCGTTGCGTGCTGCAACCAGGTACGACCGGCCAACGGCGTGGCGACATAACGCTGGGCTTGCGTTGAAAGGGTTTCCCCCAGTTGCGCCAGATCGCTCTCAATCAGTTCCAGCGCCCGGCGCAATTGCAACACCAGGCCGGTGTCCATTACGTCCTGGCTGGTGGCGCCCAGATGCACGTAGCGCTCGGCTTCGGCATCGGTGGTCGCGATCTGTTTGCCCAACGCTTTCACCAGCGGAATCGCCGAATTACCGGCCGTGGCAATCGCCTCGCCGAGGGCGGCGAAATCGTAATGCCCGGCGCGGCAGGCCGCTTCGATGGGCGCCACTGCCGACTGCGGAATCAACCCGACATGCGCCTCGGCGCGGGCCAGCGCCGCTTCGAAATCGAGCATGGCCTGAACCCGGCCCTGATCGCAGAACACCTCACGCATATCGCGCGCAGTGAAATAGGCATCGAACAATTGATTGCCCGGTCGCTGGTTCATAAACAGTCCCTGGAGGCGCGGGCCGCTTGGGCCCGCGGGTGTGGATCAAAGGTCGTTTTCTAGATACTTCGCATGTTTGGGCAGACGCAGGCTGAACAGGAACGCTATCGCCATCATCAACGTCACGTACCAGTAGAAGGAGTTTTCCATGCCGACCGCTTTGAGGCTCAAGGCTACATACTCCGCTGAGCCACCGAATATTGCATTCGCCACCGCGTAAGCCAGGCCAACACCCAATGCACGCACCTCAGGCGGGAACATTTCGGCTTTTACCAGACCGCTGATCGAGGTGTAGAAACTGACAATCGCCAGCGCCAGGGTAATTAGCACGAAGGCCAGGAACGGACTGGTGACGCTTTTCAGGCTGAGCAGAATCGGCACGGTGCACAGCGTGCCGAGTGCGCCAAACCACAGCATCGAGCTCCGGCGGCCGATCTTGTCCGAGAGCATGCCGAAGATCGGCTGCATGCACATATAAAGGAACAGCGCGCCGGTCATGATGTAGCTGGCGGTCTTGGCATGCATGCCGGCGGTGTTCACCAGGTATTTCTGCATGTACGTGGTGAAGGTGTAGAAAATCAGCGAGCCGCCTGCGGTGTAACCGAGCACGGTAATGAACGCGGCTTTATGGTCGCGGAACAGCGCGCGGATGCTGCCAGCGTCCTTGTTTTCGCGCATTTCCTTGCTGGTGGTTTCTTTCAGCGAACGACGCAGGTACAGCGAAACCAATGCCGCCATGGCACCGACCACGAACGGAATCCGCCAGCCGTAGGCACGCAAGTCATCCTCGGTGAGGAACTGTTGCAGCACCACCACCAGCGACACCGCCAGCAACTGCCCGCCGATCAGCGTCACGTACTGAAACGAGGCGAAGAAACCGCGTTGGCCCTTGAGCGCCACTTCACTCATGTAGGTGGCGGTGGTGCCGTATTCGCCGCCCACCGACAGGCCCTGGAGCAAACGGGCAAACAGCAGCATGATCGGCGCCCAGACGCCGATGTCCTTGTAGGTCGGCAGACAGGCGATGAGCAACGAACCGAAGCACATCATCAGAATCGATATCAGCATCGAATTCTTGCGCCCGTGCTTGTCCGCGACACGGCCGAAAATCCAGCCGCCAATCGGTCGCATCAGGAACCCGGCGGCAAAGACGCCCGCGGTGTTGACCAACTGCACCGTGGGGTTGTCGGACGGGAAAAAGGCGGGGGCGAAATAGATCGCGCAAAAAGCGTAGACGTAGAAGTCGAACCATTCGACGAGGTTGCCGGACGAGGCGCCGACAATCGCGAAGATCCGTTTGCTGCGCTCTTCGCCGGTGTATAGCGCGGTTGAAGCGATTGGCGTTGTCATTGTTTTTCACTCAATGGGGACAGTGAGAGTCTAGACACACTTTGCAACAGTCCCGTTCCACAGATGCACAGATCCCTTGTAGGAGCCGGCTTGCTGGCGATCGCGGTGTGTCATTCAGCGTTCATGACACTGATACACCGCAATCGCCAGCAAGCCGGCTCCTACAAGTTTGTGGTGTTTTCAGTAGTCGAAGAACACCGTCTCCGCATCCGTGCCTTGCAGAATCACATTCCACTGATAAATACCGGTCGCATCCTGCTTCGCCAGCAAGGTATTGCGGCGTTCGGCTGGCACGCACTCCAACAACGGGTCGGCGACGTTGGCCGGTTCGCCATCAAAGTAAATCCGCGTCAGCAAGTGCTTCACCAGCCCGCGAGCAAACACCAGCACCACCAGGTGTGGCGCCTGGGTCGAACCTTTCAGGCCTTCCACTGTGCCCGGCTTGATCGTGGTGAAGCGGAAGCGCCCTTCGGCATCCACCGGGATCCGGCCAAAGCCTTCGAAGTTCGGGTCCAGCGGTTTGGCCTGATCGTCTTCGGGGTGGTCGTACTTGCCGGCGGCGTTGGCCTGCCAGACTTCCAGCATCGCGTCGTTGACGATGTCACCGTTGCCGTCGATGACTTGTCCGGTGATCGCCACGCGCTCGCCCAGGGTTTGTTCGACGGTCAGGTTTTCGCGGTTCAGCCAGGTCAGGCCAATGTGGTAATACGGCCCGACGGTGTGGGACGTGGTCGCAGTCAGCGTCATCTTATTTCTCCATCGGCGTGGCGTCGCGGCCGCGCAATACGATGTCCCAGCGGTAACCGAGGGCATAGGAAGGGATGGTTTTTTCCAGGTCGAAACTGGCGATCAAGCGCTCTTTGGCACTGGTATCGGGCACGCAGTTGTAGATCGGGTCGTACGCCAGCAACGGGTCGCCGGGGAAATACATCTGCGTGACGAGGCGCGTCAGGATGCTCGGCCCGAACAGCGAAAAATGGATGTGCGCCGGACGCCAGGCATTGTGGTGGTTGCCCCACGGGTAAGCGCCGGGCTTGATGGTCTGGAATTGATACCAGCCATCGGCGTCGGTCACGGTGCGGCCGGTGCCGGTGAAGTTCGGGTCCAGTGGCGCGTCGTGCAGGTCGCGGGCATGGTTGTAGCGACCGGCGGCGTTGGCCTGCCAGATCTCCACCAGAATCCCCGGCACCGGCAGACCGTTTTCATCCAGTACGCGGCCGTGAATGATGATGCGCTCGCCCAGCGGCTCGCCCTTGTGCTGGGCGGTCAGGTCATTGTCATTCTCGTTGACGCGTTCGGCGCCGATGGTCGGACCGGTAATTTCCGACAACGAATGAGGCAAAAACACCAACGGCTTCGACGGTGAGCGCAAGTTAGTGGATTGATAAGTCGGGTGCAGGTACTCCGGCTGGGTGCCTTCCTGCGGGCGACGGTAACCAGGCTTGTCAGTCATTTCGCTTTCCTCAGTTCTTATTGTCACTGCTGTGGGTCAGACCCGTTCGATGGCCAAGGCCAGACCCTGGCCAACGCCGACGCACATGGTCGCCAGACCTTTCTTGCCACCGGTTTTTTCAAGCTGATGCAACGCCGTCAACACCAGGCGCGCACCGCTCATGCCCAGCGGATGGCCCAGGGCAATGGCGCCACCGTTGGGGTTGACCTGCGCCGCGTCGTCCGCCAGGCCCAGTTCACGCAACACCGCCAAGCCTTGGCTGGCGAAGGCTTCGTTGAGTTCGATCACATCGAAATCGCTGACCGCCAGGCCGAGGCGTTCGGTCAGTTTGCGCACTGCCGGCACCGGGCCAATGCCCATGACACGCGGTGCGACACCGGCGCTGGACATGCCCAGCACTTTGGCGCGAGCGGTCAAACCGTGTTTCTTCACCGCTTCGGCCGAGGCCAGAATCAGTGCCGCCGCGCCGTCGTTCACACCCGACGCATTGCCGGCGGTGACGGTTTTGTCGGGACCGTTGACCGGTTTCAGTTTGGCCAGGGTTTCCAGCGTAGTGTCGGCGCGAGGATGTTCGTCCTGGCTGACGACGGTTTCACCCTTCTTGTGGGCAATCCGCACCTCAACGATTTCTTCCGCGAAAAATCCTGCAGCTTGCGCGGCGGCTGTCCGCTGCTGACTGCGCAGGGCAAACGCGTCCTGATCCTCGCGGGACACTTCGTAATCGTCGGCCACGTTATCGGCGGTCTGCGGCATCGCATCGACACCGTATTGCGCTTTCATCAACGGGTTGATGAAACGCCAGCCGATGGTGGTGTCTTCCAGCTTCATGTTGCGCGAGAACGCCGCATCGGCCTTGCCCATCACGAACGGTGCGCGGGACATCGACTCGACGCCGCCGGCAATCGCCAGTTCCATTTCACCGCTGGCGATGGCGCGGAACGCGGTGCCGATGGCATCCATGCCCGAAGCGCAGAGGCGATTGAGGGTCACGCCCGGAATGGATTCCGGCAGGCCCGCCAACAGCAGCGCCATGCGCGCCACGTTGCGATTGTCTTCACCGGCCTGGTTGGCGCAGCCGAGGAACACCTCGTCCACGGCGTTCCAGTCCACCGACGGGTTGCGCTCCATCAAGGCCTTGATCGGCACGGCGGCCAGGTCGTCGGCGCGAACCGCCGACAGGCCACCGCCGAAACGGCCGATGGGGGTGCGAATCGCGTCGCAGATATAAACGTCACGCATCACGCTTCTCCGGGTGCTTGGCCGTGGGCGGCGGCGGTGCGGGCTTCCAGATCCCTGAGTGCCTTGAGTTCAACCTCGGTCGGCTCGGCGGTGTGTTCAACAGTGTCGGCGAAACGAATCGCCCAACCGGTGGCCGCAACCACTTGCTCGCGGGTCACGCCAGGGTGCAACGCCGTGACCACGAATTCATGGGTGCCCGCTTCCGGTTCCATGATGCACAGGTCGGTAATGATGCCGACCGGACCGGCGCCCGGCAGCCCCAGACGCTTGCGCGAATCGCCGCCCTCGCCATGGCCGACCGAAGTGATGAAGTCGAGCTTGTCGACGAAGGAACGCGACGACTGTTTAAGGATGATCAACACGCTTTTGGCCGAACCGGCGATTTCCGGCGCGCCACCGGCGCCCGGCAGACGGACTTTCGGTGCATGATAATCGCCGACTACCGTGGTGTTGATATTGCCGAAGCGGTCCACTTGCGCGGCGCCGAGAAAACCGACGTCGATGCGCCCGCCCTGCAACCAGTAGCGAAAAATCTCACCGGTCGGGACGACGGTGTCAGCGGTTTCCGCCAATTCACCGTCACCAATCGACAGCGGCAATACACTCGGCTTGGCACCGATCGGACCCGATTCATAGATCAGGACCACGTCCGGCGAGGACGTCAGCCGCGCCAGGTTGGCCGCTTTCGACGGCAGGCCGATGCCGACGAAGCACACCGAACCGTTCTTCAGTCGGCGAGCGGCGGCAACGGTCATCATTTCATTGGTGGTGTAAGTCATTACTTCGCCTCCGAAGCAGCGGCCAGCTTGGCCTGGAACTCGCTGAAGTCAGCGCAGCCATGGATGTACTCGTTGATCCACGCGGTGAAGGTTTCACGGTCGCGGGCAATCGGGTCCCAGGCCTGATAGAAACGGTTGTCACGCTCGTTGTAGCCGTGGGCGTAAGACGGATGCGCACCGCCGGGAACGTGGCAGACAGCGCTCAAGGCCCAGGTCGGCAGCACGCAGGAGTTCATCGGTGCGTTGAGGTCGTCGACGATTTCTTCGACGGTGACGATGCAACGCTTGGCGGCCAGTGCGGCTTCTTTTTGCACACCGAGGATGCCCCAGAGCAGCACGTTGCCTTTACGGTCGGCTTTCTGCGCGTGGATCACGGTGATGTCCGGACGCACCGAAGGCACAGCGGCCAACACTTCGCCGGTGAACGGGCAGGTAACGGATTTGATCAGCGGGTTGACCTTCGGCAGGTCGGAACCGGCGTAGGCACGCAGCACCGCGAACGGCAGACCGGAGGCGCCAGCGACGTAGGCGTTCGCCAGGTCGGCGTGGCTGTGTTCTTCGATTTCCAGCGGGTGCGGCCACTGCTTCTCGACCGCATCACGCAGACGGTGCAGCGAACCCACGCCCGGGTTGCCGCCCCAGGAGAAAATCAGCTTGCGAGCACAACCGGCGCCGATCAATTGGTCGTAGATCAGGTCAGGCGTCATCCGTACCAGCGTCAGATCTTTCTTGCCCTGACGAATGATTTCATGACCCGCCGCCGTAGGGATCAGGTGAGTGAAGCCTTCGAGCGCAACGGTATCGCCGTCGTTAACGAATTGCTTCACCGCGTCGTGCAGCGAAAGGATTTCAGCCATGGGGCAGGCTCCCGTTTTGTTATGAACCGACAGTGGTAGAAAAAGGCGCGATGCGCGCGCCGGAATGACTAGAGAGTAAGCCCCTGAAAAAACCCAAACAATCCGATAATCGACTGAGTGTTCGTTTATCGAACAGATTGTTGTCTCACTACCGACCTCAAAAGCTTCGCGGGCAAGCCTCGCTCCTACGGGTAATCACTGAACCTGTAGGAGCGAGGCTTGCCCGCGAAGAGGCCATCAAACCCACTGAAGATTCTGAAACCCGGACTCAGGTCGCATCCGCATGGCTGACCATGCCCTTGATCACCACCGCCGTCGTCGCCAACGCCGCCGGAATCACCAGCGCCGTCAGCACTTGTTCAAAGTTCCAGCCCAACCCCAGCAACGTCGCGCCCATCCACGCCCCGAGGATCGCGCCAAAGCGACCAATCCCGAGCATCCACGACACGCCCGTCGCCCGCCCTTGAGTCGGATAAAACCGCGCCGCCAAAGAAGGCATCGCCGATTGCGCGCCGTTGACACACATCCCCGCCACCAGCACCAGGGTTGCCAACAGCGTGATGTTGCCCAGGCTCTGCCCTACCGCGTAGGCAAACACCCCAGCCAGCAAGTAGAAAGTGCCGATGACTTTGTGCGGATTGAACCGATCCATCGCCCAGCCTACGCCCACGGCGCTCAACACACCGCCGAACTGAAACAGCGCGCCGATAAACGCCGCTTGCTCCATGCTCGCGCCGCTGTCACGCATCAGCGTCGGCAGCCAACTGGTCAGCAGGTAAACGATCACCAGGCCCATGAAGTAAGTCAGCCACAACAACAAGGTGCCGGTGCTGTAAGTGCCGGAGAAGATCACCGCAAACACGTTGCGCGCCTTCACGGTTTTCTGTTCCGGCACACTGAAGCTGGATGCCTGAGCGACAACGCTCGGATCGATCGGCGCCAGCGCCTTGCGTACCTTGTCGGTGCCGCGATTGCGCACAACCAGGTAACGCGCCGATTCCGGCAGCCAGAGCAGCAAAACAACGGTGAGGATCAGCGGCAGAATTCCGCCGATCAGCAACAGGCTGTGCCAGCCGAACGCCGGAATCAGCTTGGCCGAAATAAACCCGCCACCGGCCATGCCGAGGTTGAAGCCGCAAAACATGCTGGTCACCAGCAGGGATTTTTTGCGCTCCGGGGTGTATTCCGACAGCAACGTCGTGGCGTTCGGCATACCGGCACCGAGGCCCAGGCCGGTCAGGAAGCGCAGCACCAGCAATTGATCGACATTGGTGCTGTAAGCCGACGCCAGGCTGAAGGCGCCGAACAACAACACGGCGCCCACCAGTACGACTTTTCGCCCGAAGCGGTCAGCCAAAGGGCCGGAACCCAGTGCGCCGAAGACCATGCCGATCAACGCCGCACTCATCACCGGGCCGAGGCTGGCGCGATCGATGCCCCAGTCCTGGGACAGTGCTGGCGCGATGAAGCCCATGGCCGCAGTGTCGAGGCCATCGAGGAAGACAATCAGGAAACACAGGATCACCACTCGCCACTGGTAGCGCGAAATGGGTTGAGCATTGATGAAGGACTGCACGTCGAGGCAGTTTCCTACAGCAGACTGAGGCTGGTTCATTATTTTTATTCCACGCAAGAACGCAGTCGGACAGGTGCCAGCCTAGGCTGGCGCTGCCGCGACATTAGTGATCCTGGGGAAAGTGCGTCAATTCGTTAAACGCGAGTCTGGGCGATTACCGAACAGCTTAGGCAAACAGCTGGGCGCTGAGGTTGCGGCTGGCCGCCAGCAGACCCGGCAGGAACCGTTGCTCCAGCTCGTTGCGGCTGACCCGGCCGGCGTGCGTGCTGACGTTGAGCGCCGCCACCACTTGCCCGGAAGCGTCGTACACCGGAACGGCAATCGAGCGCAGGCCTTGTTCCAGTTCCTGATCGACGATGCACCAGCCTTGTTGCCGTACTTCCTGCAGGCACTCGAGCAACGCTTCGGGGGTATGCAGAGTGCGACTGGTCTTGGCTTGCAGGTCGGCATGATCGAGGTATTCGCGCAGCGACGTGTCGTCCAGTGCCGCGAGAAGAATCCTGCCCATGGAGGTGCAATAGGCGGGCAGGCGTCCGCCCACCGACAGGTCCACCGAGATCAGACGCTGAGTGGTCGCCGAGCGGGCAATGTACAAAATGTCGTCGCCTTCCAGCGTGGCCATGTTGCAGGCCTCATGAAGTTGCTCGCTCATGCGGTCGAGGTAAGGCTGGGCCGACACCGCCAACGGGGTCGAGGACAGATAGGCATGGCCGAGGGTCAGCACTTTGGGCAGCAGCGAATAGGTGCGACCGTCGGTGGTGGCGTAGCCGAGTTTGATCAGGGTGTGCAGGCAACGTCGCACAGCGGCGCGGGGAATTTCCGTGCGGTGACTGATCTGGGCGATGGTCAAATGCCGTTTGCGCTCCTGGAACGCTTGCACCACGGCCAGGCCACGGGCCAGGGACGTCATGAAATCCGGGTCTCCGGTCAGGGCCTGGATCCGCTTGGCGGGCGACGCAACTATCGGCGGCGCTACTGAAGCGAAGGAATTGCGCATTTGCTCGTTCATATCAGGTCCTTTTCCCACACGGATCGGCGAAGGCTATTACATGCGGCCCCGGGTTCGGCGCACAAGCCACAGGCAGCCAAGATCGGGCGATTATCGAACGGCCGACCGATAATCGCAATCAGTCCTATGGACGCGACAGACGCTGTGCAGATTTCGGCTCGCGCCCTCTATTATATGTTTTACCTTTGCTTGAACCCGCCGTTAAAGCACCTCATGTATTCTTTAACTTGTTCGGCTTAATGACGCCAGAAAGACATCACTGCTAAGTGACCGCAAAACTTTCAAGTAACAAAACAATCACACATTGCCATTCATTTTTAACTCCTTGACGATAGTGTTCTGCAAATCGACCGCTATAATGCAACTCAGTGACCCCTCGGTTTTTACTTGCCGATTGCGTCACCCGGCAGCACGATGTTCCATCGCGGCTGCCCGCAGCAAGTGCCTGTCGTTCATTTCATATGCTCCGCCAGCGCGCTCGCTGAAACAGGAAACTGATGCTACGTCAGCCGTTTTGCTCTGGTGCCGTGGCCGCCTGCAACATGGAAGTATTGATTGCCGTGTCGTAAAACGATGCCTTTGCGGGCATTGTCCTTTCGGCGAGCGTGGTCAATGCATTTGCTGCAGCGCGATTTACCAGAATTAATCTCAACCCATACAGGTAGCACTGTGACGAAAGACGAACTGCGCGCGGAACTTGAGCGCCAGGAACAACGTTACAAGGAAGTTTACGGCGGGGAAGTCACCACCTACGCCGCTCAGCCCGAACCGGAACGCAAACCCTGGCGTAAACGCGCCACCGTTCAGGATCAGGCTTTTTCCCAGGAATTGCAGAAGATGGAAAAGGAACTCAAAGCCGAAGAGCCATGATTGCTCCGGCCTGATTCCTTTCAAGGGCCCGCGCCTGCCCCCGTTAAAAGCGGGAAGCAATGATGTTGCCATTCGCGCCCGCTACGAGCGGGCAGCGGCCTCCTCATCCATCTGATGAGGCAAATGGCTCATGTCTGGCCCTCTTCTCAGATATTTCACACAAGCGTTCAAGCCTCTCGCCTACAAGAGAGAAACCCTTGTGCCTGCGGGCTTTCCAAAGAAATTCAACGACTTGCAAAACCCGGTAAAAACCCGGCGCCCGGGCTATTTCCGCAAACTAATTCGTTGAAGAATGTTACCGATGAGCAGCTAGTGCATCGATTAGCAGTCTTTTCTGGCATAATCGCGCCCCCTTATGACCGGGTCAGAAAACCTTCATGATCGATTTATTCAGCGGACTGGATGCTTGGGTGCTTGTGAGCCTCTTGCTCGCCCTCGCCTTTGTCCTCGCCTTCGAGTTCATCAACGGCTTTCATGACACTGCAAACGCGGTGGCCACTGTTATCTACACCAAAGCCATGCCGCCTCATCTGGCCGTGTTCTTTTCCGGTGTGTTCAACTTTCTTGGCGTGCTGCTGGGCGGTGTCGGCGTGGCGTATGCCATCGTCCACCTGCTGCCGGTAGAACTGCTGATCAATGTGAACACCGGTCACGGGCTGGCCATGGTGTTCTCGTTGCTCGCCGCCGCCATCACCTGGAACCTGGGCACCTGGTACTTCGGTATCCCGGCCTCCAGCTCCCACACGCTGATCGGTTCGATCCTCGGGGTCGGCCTGGCCAACGCCCTGATCAACGACATTCCGTTGGCCGATGGCGTGAACTGGCAGAAGGCGATCGATATCGGTGCCTCCCTGGTGTTCTCGCCAATGGCCGGCTTCCTGGTCGCCGCGCTGATTCTGATCGGCCTTAAATGGTGGCGTCCGCTGTCGAAGATGCACAAGACGCCGGAACAGCGCCGCAAGATCGACGACAAGAAGCATCCGCCGTTCTGGAACCGACTGGTGCTGGTGATCTCGGCCATGGCCGTGAGCTTCGTGCACGGTTCCAACGATGGTCAGAAAGGTATCGGCCTGATCATGCTGGTGCTGATCGGTATCGTGCCGGCGCAGTTCGTGCTCGACCTGGGCAGCACCACGTACCAGATCGAACGGACTCGCGATGCGACCCTGCACCTGAGCCAGTTCTACAAACGCAATGCCGATACGCTGGGCGAGTTCCTGGCACTGGGCAAAAGCGTGGAAGGCGATCTGCCGGAGAAATTCCGTTGCAACCCGAAACAGACCGAACCAACCATTTCCGCCCTGCTCGACACCCTTAAAGGTGTGGCCGATTACCACTCGCTGTCGGCGGAAAGCCGCATCGAAGTGCGTCGCTATCTGCTCTGCCTGGACGACACGGCCAAGAAAGTCAGCAAACTGCCAAGCCTCGCGGCCCGTGAAAAGGCTGACCTGGACAAGCTGCGCAAAGACCTGACAACCACCACCGAATACGCTCCGTTCTGGGTAATCCTGGCGGTCGCACTGGCTCTGGGCCTCGGTACCATGGTTGGCTGGAAACGCGTGGTACTGACCATCGGCGAGAAGATCGGCAAGCAAGGCATGACTTACTCCCAGGGCATGTCGGCACAGATCACGACGGCGAGCCTGATCGGCATGGCGAACATCTTCAGCCTGCCGGTGTCCACCACCCACGTGCTGTCTTCTGGCGTGGCCGGCACCATGGTCGCCAACAAAAGCGGCCTGCAGGGCGGCACCGTCAAAACCATCCTGCTGGCCTGGGTCCTGACCCTGCCGGCAACCGTGGGCCTGTCGGCCGGCCTGTTCTGGCTGGCGTCGAAGGCACTGGCTAGCTGATACATCGCTGCAACGAAAAAGGCGCGTTCCGTGAGGTTCGCGCCTTTTTTTATCGCTGCGTTTTAGTGAACACCACGAAGCACGCGAGCTGGGGGGTGGTGTTGGATGGGGTACATATCCGTTTCTGCGGTAACGGCGGCTATTGGTTTCGCCCTTACGGCGAGTCACTTGGAAGAGCCCCAAGTAACCAAGGGCTCTTGCCCCTTTCGTTCGGTGGCTCGCTAATGCTCGCCATGCCCTCGCTCCGGTCCTGCTCCGTGGGCCCGCCGCCATCGGCCATCCATGGCCGGGGGCGGCTAACCCGGCATCCATGCCGGGTTGCCCACTGCGCAGAACCTCCACTCGGCCTCTCGAGGGGGCGCTCAGATCAAAAGCGGAAGGCGAGCTAACGCTCGGCCTGATGAGTGGTGAGAAGCGAAAGCAAACGCGATTCCCTGTAGGAGCCGGCTTGCCGGCGAAAAGCGTTTGGGCAACGCGTTCATTCAGACAGCCCGCGTTATCGTTGACGACCATCGCCAGCAAGCTGGCTCCTACAGGGGAAATGCAGATGTGTTTGGATAAATACGATCAACTGTAGGAGCCGGCTTGCTGGCGATAGCGGTGGGTCAATCAACGTATGTATTGGCTGGACCGACGCCATCGCCAGCAAGCCGGCTCCTACAGGGGATCGGTGCATATGTGCGGAATGAGTGAACGCATCAAAGAAGGACAACGCGGACAACTGAAGAGCCAGGTCGGCTTTCAGGCCGCCTCGGCGGCTGTGGCGGTAGTCGCCCCCTCGAGAGGCCGAGCGCAGGTTCTGCGCAGTGGGCAACCCGGCAAGGATGCCGGGTTAGCCGCGCACGGCCAGGGATGGCCGATCGCGGCGGGCCCACGGAGCAGGACCGGAGCGAGGGCATGCCGAGCCTTAGCGAGGCACCGAACGAAAGGGGCAAAAGCGCTTTGGTTACTTTCGCGCTTTTCGAAAGTGACTCGCTGTAAGAGCGAAACCAATAGCAGCCGTTACCGCAGAAACGGATATGTACCCCACCCAACAACCCACCTGAAAACCCCAGGCCGTTGCCCAACTCAGAACCTCCCACCACCAACCCGCACAAACCACCAGATTCTCGCAGGCAAAAAAAAGGGCAACCGAAGTTGCCCAAAATGCCTTGCGTGCTCATTGCATCCAGAAAGACCTACGGTTTTTTCCGTTTGTGCGAATCTTTCCAGATAAAAAATCCAAACCCTGCGAAAAACAGAACCATGAGGCCGACTGTCAGCACTCCGGCGATCACCACGTTGTCGAAAAACATGACTGGCCTCCTGCACTTGCCCTGTTGCGATGGGGCTAAGTTAACCAATCAGGCAGGAGAGGAAATTGACCGGGATCAATATCGCCCGAGACTGGGCGCAAAGGAGGGGGAAAACTGATCTGCATCAACGGATGCGAGGGGTTTAACGCTTTTTCGGTTTGTTCTTCGGCTTCTTCTTCGCTTTACCCAACGGCATTGCCTGCTCGAATGCCTGGCGCACTTCGTTCAGGCGTTTTTCGTTGAGGTCATGAACACGCTTGGCGCGTTCGGAATTGAGGTCGATCAGTTTGTCGTCTTGGCTCATGGTCTTCGGTGCATCGCGTGAAATGAAGTTCAACTGCCACTTCGTTCGGCAGGATTGCGCCAATAATGCGGTCTGGCGCCCGCGCTGACCAGTCGCCTGCGTAACAGCGGCTTAACAAAATATGTGCTCATGGCGTTTTTTCAACGCACAATCGCGACTTTACGATGGACCCAAAGGACCCGCGCCGTGGAACTGCACCAGGATCTGCCTCCCTTGATGGCCCTGCGCGCCTTCGAGGCCGTGGCGCGTCATTTGAGTTTCATCAAGGCCGCCGATGAATTGTCGGTGACCCAAAGTGCAATCAGCCATCAAGTGCAGAAACTGGAACAGTTCCTCAACCAGCGACTGTTTATCCGCCGTACCCGGGCCATCAATCTGACGCCGGCCGGCGAAGCGTATTACCGGAAGATTCAACCGGCCCTCGCCTCCATCGCCTTGGCCACCCGTGAACTGCGGGGCAATGAGCACCAGGAAAGCACCCTGCGCATCGGCCTGCTCGCCTCGTTCGCCACCCTGTGGCTGGCGCCGCGCCTGGCCAGTTTCAACGCACGCCACCCGCACATTCATGTTGAACTCCTGCCCTCGGTGCAACTGGCCGACGTCGGCGGCGGCGAAGTCGACCTGGCCATCCGCTACGGCAAAGGTGGTTGGCCGAAAGTCCAGGCCCGGCGCTTTATGGTGGAAACACTGACCCCGGTCTGCAGCCCGGCGTTCAAGGCCAAGGGCACCGACCAAGGTCCGCTGCTCATGGCCAAGTCGCACCAACCGTTCGAGTGGATCGACTGGAGCGCGCACAACGCCATCGACCTCAGCCATTGCCCCAGCGTCATGCTCCACGACTACAACATCGTCGTCGAAGCCGCCGTGGCCGGCCAAGGCATCGCCATGGGCCGTCATCACTTGATCGAGCGCCGGCTCAAGGACGGCTCGTTGGTAGAAGCCTTCTCCACCCCGCCGTTCATTAGCGATATCGGCTATTGGCTGGTCACGCCCGAGCGACCGCCGAGCCACGCGGCACAATGCTTTAGTGAATGGCTGAATGAGATGGCCAACATCGCACACAAATCTCACGGCGACTGAAGATCAAAATTGTGGGAGCGGGCTTGGTCCGGGCGGCGTTCCGACGAAGGCGGTGTGTCAGTCGCAATTTATTTTGCCTGACCCACCGCCTTCGCGAGCAAGCCCGCTCCCACATTCGATCTACGCATGAGCTAATTGAATACGTCGGATTAAATCTATCCGTTTGTCGCACTCCCCGTCCGCCAACATGCTGAAGCCTTCATTCAGGAGGATTTACCATGACCGACTCACTCGCCCACCGTGTCCAGCAACTTGGCCTGAGCCTGCCGACACCGAGCCAGCCCATCGCCAACTACGTCAACCACGTGGTCAGCCAGAACCAGTTGTTCATTTCCGGTCAGATTCCGCTACTGGACGGCAAACCGGCATTCATCGGCCGATTGGGAGAGTCGATCTCCGATGAAGAAGGCGCCAACGCCGCCGAACTTGCCGCACTGGGCCTGCTCGCACAATTGAGCGATGCACTCGGCGATGACCTGTCGAAACTGGTGCGCATCATCCGTCTTGGCGTGTTCATCGCAAGCGCCCCGGATTTTGCGCGTCAAGGTGCGGTCGCCAATGGCGCATCCAACCTGTTGGTCAATGTCCTCGGCGAAAAAGGCCGGCATGTGCGCACGGCTGTCGGCGTATCGAGCCTGCCCGGCGGCGTGGCCGTGGAAATCGACGCTATTTTCGAGCTGCGCCCATGAACCTCGGCGAAGTGGAGCGTTTGCGAGCGGCGACGCCGGGATGCGCCAGCGTGATTCACTTCAACCACGCCGGTGCATCGTTGCCGAGTCAGGCCACCCTAGACGCGGTGATCGAACAGCTGCAACGCGAGGCCACCAGCGGACCGATGGAGGCCGCCGACCAGAGTGTTCAAGCCCGCGCCCGCCATGCGGCGGCCAGACTGCTGAATGCCGAGACTGAAAACATCGCGTTCGCCAGCAGCGGTTCGGCAGCCTGGGGCATGGCATTCAATGCATTGGGGCCGTGGCAGGATGGCGAGCGGATTTTGGTCGGGCGCCATGAATGGGGCGGCAATCTGGCCTGCATCGCCGGAGCCGTCAGCGCCGGGGCGCGGCTGGAGGTGATTCCCTGCGATGAGACGGGCGCCGTGTCCGTGTCCGCCCTCCAGCAGATGATCGACCCAAAGGTGAAGCTGATCGCATTGACCTGGCTTCCGGCCAACGGCGGCCTGATCAACCCGGCCGAGGCCATTGGTGCCGTGGCGCGCCAGCACGGCATTCCCTACTTCATCGACGCTGGCCAGGCGCTGGGGCAATTGCCCTGCGACGTGCAGGCATTGAACTGCGATGTGCTCAAGGGCGCCGGGCGCAAATTCCTGCGTGGCCCGCGAGGAACGGCGCTGATGTACATCAAACCGGGGTTTCTCGAACGTCTCGTGCCCGGCCATCTGGACGTGCTTTCCGCACCGTGGGACGGCGAAGGTTTCCCGGTACGTGACGATGCGCGGCGGTTTGAAACCAGTGAAGTGTCGGTGGCTTTGCTGGCCGGGCTGGCCAATGCGCTGGAGGAGTTCAACCACTTGGGTGCAACCCGGATTCGCCAGCGGATCGAAAGCTTGAGCGGGCAACTGCGCGAACGCCTTGAGTCGGTCAGCGGGCTGACGCTACACAACCTGGGGCCGGCGAATCAGCAATCAGGCTTGGTCGCCTTCACGCTCAAGGGTTGGGACAGCGTTGAATTGAAGCAGCGACTGGCGCAACGAGGGATCAACATCGGCGCCAATGGCGTGGCCTATACGCCGCTGGATATGCAGGCCCGAGGGCTGGACAGCATCGCGCGGATTGCCGTCAGTTACCTCAATACCGAAGAAGAAATGGATGTACTGCTCAACGCCCTCAACGAACTTTCCCTCATCAAGGACTAAATCTGAATGTCGACCCACAACCCCTGACGCGGCTCGTCGTCCATCAATGGCGCGACCGGCACGGTGTTATCCGCGTTGAGCTCAGTGCCGGGAATTGCCAGGTGCTCTTCAGGATCTTCATCGGCTTCACGGCGACGGCGTTCCTTTTCCTGCTTGCGGCGCTGTTCCTCGCGCAACTGAAAAGCCGCCTCTTCCGGATCGCGCTGTTGCAGGTCGATCGTGCTTTCGTTGGAGCTTTCCTGCACCGGCACAACAGGCGGAATATCCGGGCGCTGGCGGATCGGGTCGTGCTGTGAAGTGATCGGCACGGCACTCAAGGGGAGCATCGGTGGCAGCATAATTATTTGTCTCCTGTCAGCAGGCTGTCGGCTGCGGGGATGGCGACTTGAGCCATCGGTCGCAAACTGTGACCGGATTGGCACTAACAAGTGCCCCGGCCCGCACACGTCTCAAGCGGTGAACTAACGTAAGACTGTGAGTTTTTCTGAGAGTCCTTTGGCCCTGAAGCCCTCATTCCGTTAAGATAGCCCGCTTTTTCAAGGTGGGAGTCAGGCAGCATGGCGCAGCAGTATCAACCGGGGCAACGCTGGATCAGTGACAGCGAAGCCGAGCTGGGTTTAGGCACCGTTCTGGCACAGGACGGCCGCTTGTTGACCGTGCTCTATCCGGCCACTGGCGAGACTCGCCAGTACGCGCTACGGAATGCGCCCCTCACCCGCGTGCGTTTTTCGCCGGGCGATTCGATCATTCACTTCGAAGGATGGAAACTGACCGTACAGGAAGTCGACGACATCGACGGCCTGCTGATCTACCACGGTCTCAACGCGCAGAACGAAGTGGTCACCCTGCCGGAAACCCAGCTGTCGAACTTCATTCAGTTCCGACTGGCCAGCGACCGTTTGTTCGCCGGGCAGATCGACCCGCTGGCCTGGTTCTCCCTGCGCTACAACACCCTGGAACATACCAGCCGCCAGTTGCAATCCTCGCTCTGGGGCCTGGGCGGCGTGCGTGCGCAACCGATCGCGCACCAGCTGCACATCGCCCGTGAAGTCGCCGACCGCATTGCGCCGCGGGTACTGCTGGCAGACGAAGTGGGCCTGGGCAAAACCATCGAAGCCGGCCTGGTGATCCATCGCCAACTGCTCTCGGGCCGCGCCAACCGCGTGCTGATCCTGGTGCCGGAAAACCTGCAGCACCAGTGGCTGGTGGAAATGCGCCGCCGCTTCAACCTGCAAGTCGCGCTGTTCGACGAAGAACGCTTCATCGAAAGCGATGCCGCCAACCCGTTCGAAGACACCCAGCTCGCGCTGGTCGCCCTGGAATGGCTGGTGGAAGACGAAAAGGCCCAGGACGCGCTGTTCGCCGCCGGTTGGGACTTGATGGTCGTCGACGAAGCCCACCACCTGGTGTGGCACGAAGACAAGGCCAGCCCGGAATACTCGCTGGTTGAACAGTTGGCCGAAGTCATTCCTGGCGTATTGCTGCTGACCGCCACCCCGGAACAACTGGGTCAGGACAGCCACTTCGCGCGTCTGCGCCTGCTCGACCCGAACCGTTTCCATGACCTGCACGCCTTCCGTGCCGAGAGCGAGAACTATCGCCCGGTGGCCGAAGCCGTTCAGGAGCTGCTGGACAAGGGGCGCCTGTCGCCTGAAGCGCACAAGACCATTCACGGTTTCCTCGGCAACGAAGGCGAAGCGCTGCTGAGCGCCGTCAATGATGGCGACACCGAAGCCAGTGCCCGTCTGGTCCGTGAACTGCTCGACCGCCACGGCACTGGCCGCGTGCTGTTCCGCAACACCCGCGCCGCCGTGCAGGGTTTCCCGGAGCGCAAACTGCACCCGTACCCGCTGCCGTGCCCCGACGAATACCTCGAACTGCCGTTGGGCGATCACGCCGAGCTGTACCCGGAAGTCAGCTTCCAGGCCCAGCCGGACGCCAACGAAGAAGAACGCTGGTGGAAATTCGACCCGCGCGTCGAGTGGCTGATCGACCAGCTGAAAATGCTCAAGCGCACCAAAGTGCTGGTGATCTGCGCCCACGCCGAAACCGCCATGGACCTGGAAGACGCCCTGCGCGTGCGTTCCGGTATTCCTGCGACGGTGTTCCACGAAGGCATGAACATCCTTGAGCGTGACCGCGCCGCCGCTTACTTCGCCGATGAAGAGTTTGGCGCGCAAGTGCTGATCTGCTCGGAAATCGGCAGTGAAGGTCGCAACTTCCAGTTCTCGCACCACCTGGTGCTGTTCGATCTGCCGTCGCACCCGGACCTGCTGGAGCAGCGGATCGGTCGTCTCGACCGGATCGGCCAGAAGCACATCATCGAACTGCACGTGCCGTACCTCGAAACCAGCCCGCAAGAGCGCTTGTTCCAGTGGTACCACGAAGCGTTGAACGCGTTCCTCAACACCTGCCCGACCGGCAACGCCTTGCAGCATCAGTTCGGCCCGCGCCTGCTGCCGCTTCTGGAAAATGCCGATGACGGCGAGTGGCAAGCACTGATCGACGAAGCTCGCACCGAGCGTGAGCGCCTGGAAGCCGAGCTGCACACTGGCCGTGACCGCTTGCTGGAACTCAATTCCGGCGGCGCTGGCGAAGGTGATGCACTGGTCGAGGACATCCTCGAGCAAGACGATCAGTTCACGCTGCCGATCTACATGGAAACCCTGTTCGACGCCTTTGGCATCGACAGCGAAGACCACTCGGAAAACGCCCTGATCCTCAAGCCGAGCGAAAAAATGCTCGACGCCAGCTTCCCGCTGGGCGACGACGAAGGCGTGACCATCACTTACGACCGCAACCAGGCGCTGTCTCGCGAAGACATGCAGTTCATCACCTGGGAACACCCGATGGTGCAAGGCGGCATGGACCTGGTGCTGTCCGGTTCGATGGGCAACACCGCCGTGGCGCTGATCAAGAACAAGGCGCTGAAACCGGGCACCGTGTTGCTGGAACTGCTCTACGTCAGCGAAGTGGTTGCACCGCGTTCGCTGCAACTGGGTCGTTACCTGCCGCCGGCTGCGTTGCGCTGCCTGCTCGATGCCAATGGCAATGACCTGTCGGCCCGGGTGTCGTTCGAGACCCTGAACGATCAACTGGAAAGCGTGCCGCGTGCCAGCGCCAACAAATTCATCCAGGCCCAGCGCGATCAGCTGACGCCACGGATCAACGCCGGTGAAGAGAAAATCTTCCCGCGTCATGCCGAGCGCGTGGCCGAAGCGCAACGTCGTCTCGCGGCTGATACCGATGAAGAACTGGCGCGCCTGACCGCGTTGCAAGCGGTCAACCCGACCGTACGCGACAGCGAACTGGTTGCCCTGCGCAAACAGCGTGAACAAGGTCTGGCGATGCTCGACAAGGCAGCGCTGCGACTGGAAGCGATTCGGGTGTTGGTGGCGGGTTAATCACCCCCTGCTCCACCTCGTGCAATGAAAAAGGCCCGCAGCGATGCGGGCCTTTTTTTGCCTCGGAAAAACCAAACAATCCCTGTAGGAGCCGGCTTGCTGGCGATGGTCGTTAACGATAACGCGTACTGACTGGTTCACCGCGGTGTATTCGAGTCCATCGCCAGCAAGCCGGCTCCTACAGGTTCTCTATTGCAAATTTTCTACGCGGTGACTGCCGGGATCTGCGGCTCAACCACCGCCACCAAGCCTTCCTTCATCCGCTTCGCATCCCGCACAAAACACCGCGACGCCATGAACAGGAACACCATCGTAAAGAACAGCGCCACCGGGATCAGGTACATCGCGTCATGCAGGCCAACAGCCTTGAACGCTTCGGTCATCTGTTCGGCGCCGGCCGCCAGCATCGCCGTGTGTGCGAAGTGATCGGACAAACCGCCCACCACCACCGGCCCCAATCCACCACCCAGCAAATACAGCCCGGCAAAGAACAACGCCATCGCCGTGGCCCGCAGGCGTGGTTCGACCACGTCCTGGATGGCCGTGTAAACGCAGGTGTAGAAGTTGTAGGCAAACAACCAGCCCAGACTGAACACCGCCACGAACACTCCGATCTCGATCCGCCCGGCATGCAACGCCCACGCGGTGCACACCGTCGAAACGATCAGGCTGAACGCCGCAAACAGCAGCCGCCCATTGGCCACCCGCTGGTGAATCTTGTCTGCGACCCAACCGCCCAACGTCAGGCCGAACAGCCCCGTTACACCAACGATCACACCGGTCGCCACCGCCGCTTCGTGCAATGGCATCAGGAAGTAGCGTTGCAGCATCGGCACCAGGAACGAGTTGCAGGCATAGGTCGCGAAGTTGAAACACAGCCCCGCCATCACCAGCCACAGAAAGGTCGGCACCGCCAGCACCCGGCGGATCGGCCGGTCCACACGTTCCTGCGAGACCTGCACACTTTCCGCTGCGCCGCGTTTCGGTTCCTTGATGAAAAACATGAAGACCGCCAGGATCAGCCCCGGCACCGCCGCGATGAAGAACGGCGCGCGCCAGCTGTCGAACGCCTTGACCATCCAGCCGATGGTGAAGAACGCCAGCAGCAGGCCCAACGGCAGACCCAGCATGAAAATCCCCATCGCACGCGCACGGCGGTGGGCCGGAAACAGGTCGCCGATCAGCGAATTGGCGGCAGGTGCGTAACTGGCCTCACCGATACCGATGCCCATGCGCACGATCAGAAAACTCCAGAAACTGCCCACCAGCCCGTTGACCGCTGTCAGCCCGCTCCAGGCCGCCAGCCCCCAACCCATCAACTTGGCGCGCGAACCGGTATCGGCCATCCGCCCCAGCGGCAGCCCGGCAATCGCATAGACAATGGTGAAGGCGGTACCGATGATGCCCAGCTGAAAGTCGCTGAGGTGCCATTCCATACGAATCGGCTCGATGATGATGGCCGGAATGGTGCGGTCGAAGAAATTGAACAGATTGGCCAGGAACAGCAGGAACAGAATGCGCCAGGCATTCGCCGCTTGGGTCGAGTTCTGCATGGGTCCGTCTCTTTTTATTGTTTTTGGGGCATCACTGTCCCCGGAACCTGCAATCTAGTCAGGCCCGGTGCAACTGTCTGTAATTATTCGTAAGGCTGATATCAACCCATGGCGTCAGTGGAACTGACTTGCAAGCGATGGCGGTGCCACATTCAACATTCATGTGACTGATATACCGGTCGCATCGCCCGTCCCACAGTGGGTTGGTGGTGTTTTCCATGATCCGACCAACCGTTGAAAAATACCTCTGTGCCCCCCTTCCAAAGCCCGAGGCGAAGCCTAGAATAGCGGCCTTGTCTGCCACACCATGCCCCCATCCCTCCTTTGATTATCGCCCATGTCCGAAGCCAGTCCGTGTCTGAATTGCGGTGCCTGCTGTTCTCACTTTCGCGTGTCTTTTTTCTGGGGTGAATGCACCTCGGCCGGAGGTGTAGTACCCGATGAACTGGTGGCGCCGATCAGCCCCAGCCGGGTGGCCATGCTCGGCACCGACTGCAAACCGACTCGTTGTGTCGGATTGGTCGGTGAAGTCGGCACCGCGGTGCAATGCTCGATTTACGACCAGCGCTCCAGCACTTGCCGCGAGTTCGATGCTTCCTGGGCCAACGGCGAGGCGAATGTGGATTGCGATGCGGCACGAGCCGCCTTCGGGTTACCAGCGCTGCAACCCGATTTACCTTATGAGCAGATCGCCTGAGCCTTAGCCGTAAACGCTATAACGCTTATGTCAAAATCATTAGTGCCAATGTGCCATCACCGCTGACGCTCTTTGTATGACCTCTATACTCCAAAGCATTCGCCAGCGTGCATGGCGCGGGCCGGGACAAGACGGGGCATGCTATGGAGTGGCTTGGTTTGCATTTTTTTACCGAGCTGACCGCGAACGGGCAAGTTGTCCTCAATTGCACACATGATCCTTTTCTGGTGCTGCTGGCCTATCTGGTCGCCTGTGTGGGCGGCTTCGCCACGCTGGACATGGCCGAACGGGTCGGGCATTCGGAAAACCCGGCTTCACAACGGCTGTGGCGCTGGATCGGCGCCGGGTGCCTGGCCGGCGGCATCTGGGCCATGCATTTCATCGGCATGCTGGCGTTTCAGGCGCCGGTCGAGATTCAATACGAACTGCCCGTCACCCTTGCCTCCCTGCTGATTGCCCTGTTCGCCTCGTGGCTGGCGATGCACACCCTCAGCCATCCTCACCTGAGCATCCGGCAGTACATCCAGGCGGCCATTTGCATTGGCCTGGGCATCGCGACCATGCATTACGTGGGCATGGCGGCGATGCGTTCGAATGCGATGACGTATTACGAACCGGTGCTGTTCATCCTTTCCATCGTCATCGCCATTGGCGCCAGCCTCGCGGCGCTGTTGCTGTCGAGTCGATTGCGCGAAGGCTCTGGCCTGCTCCATCAATTGGTCAAATTCAGCGCCAGCCTGGTGCTCGGGGCGGGCATTATCAGCATGCATTTCACCGGCATGGCCGCCTTCAGCCTGGTGTTGCCGACCGGCAGCCCGCTGACGTTGCCCGGTGACAACAATCACCTGCAACTGGGGCTGACGGTGGCGGTCATCACGCTACTGATCATCGGCAGCAGCATCAGCGCAGCACTGGCGGACAAGAAACTGCAACACAAAGAACGCGACCTGCAACGGGTCAACACGCTGCTCGGCCAACTGGATCAGGCGCGCATGTCGCTGCAAGAAGTGGCTAACTATGACGCCCTGACCAACCTGATCAACCGCCGTGGCTTCAACCAGATCTTCGCCGAGAAGCTGCTCCAGAAAACCAATGAAGGCGGCATGCTCGCGGTGATGTTTCTGGACATCGACCACTTCAAGCGGATCAACGACAGCCTCGGCCATGACGCCGGCGACGAATTGCTCAAAGTCCTGGCCCAGCACATCAAGGGTTCGGTTCGCAGCCACGAAGATGTGGTGGCGCGTTTCGGTGGTGACGAGTTCTGCCTCCTCATCAGCCTGCGTGAACGCGAGGAAGCACGGGCCATGGCCCAGCGCATCATGCTGAAGATGAAGGAACCGATCGAGCTGTCCGGGCGGCGCATGGTCATGACCACCAGCATCGGCATCAGCCTGTTTCCGGAGGATGGCACCACCTGCGAGGAATTGCTGAAACACGCCGACCTGGCGCTGTACCAGTCCAAGGGCGGCGGCCGCAACGGCCTGAATTTCTTCAGCCCGAACCTGAGAACCCGAGCCACACTGGAGCTGCAACTCGAAGAGGAACTGCGCCACGCCCTGCATGAAAACACCGGGCTGATCCTGCATTACCAACCGATTTTCGACTTGCAAACCGCACAGGTCAGCAAGCTGGAAGCGCTGGTCCGCTGGCAACATCCGGTTCACGGGTTGCTGACACCGGACCACTTCGTTGCCATCGCCGAGGCCAACGGGTTGATTGCCGAGCTGGACAATTGGGTTCTGCGCAAAGCCTGCGAGGACCTGAGCGAGTTGTCACGTCAGGGCTGCGAAGACCTGCACATCGCCGTCAACTGCTCGCCGCTGAACCTGGCGCGCGAAGACCTCGCAGATGAAATCGAACACGCGTTGCGGGTTGCCGGAGTGGCGCCGCAGCGACTGGAACTGGAAGTGACTGAGAACGCGCTGATGGTCAACATCGCCAATTCGCTGGTGTTGTTGCGCCAGATTCGCGCCCTCGGCGTGTCGCTGTCGATCGACGAATTCGGCACCGGTTACTCCTCCCTCGCCTACCTCAAGCGTCTGCCGCTCAACTCGCTGAAGATCGATCGCTCGTTCATCCAGGACATTCCCAAGTCGACTCAGGACATGGAAATCGTTCAGGCGATTATCGTCATGGCTCACACCCTGCATTTGCAGGTGATCACCGAAGGCGTCGAAACCCTTGAGCAATACGAGTTTCTCCAGCGCAACGGCTGCGATTTCGTCCAGGGCTACCTGCTCAGCCGCCCGGTGCCGCTGGCGGAACTGCGTCCGGTGCTGAGTGAAATCAACCAGCGCAAACACGGGCACACGATCAGTCCGCTGAGTCTGGCTCGCGGTACAGCTGCACCAGGGTCGACGGATCTTTTTCCAGGAATCCCTGGCTACCATGCAACCGCATCAATTGTGCGGCCAATCCGCTGATGGGCGTGGCCGAACCTTGCTCACGGGAAAATTTCACCGCGGTATCGAGGTCCTTGAGCAGCGTGCGCACGTGCCATTTCACCGGTTCAAAACGGCTTTCGGCCATTTGCGGGGCGAGGATCTGCAACGGTTTGGAATCGGCAAACCCGCCGGCCAGCGCTTCGGCAATCAGGCTGGCCTGCACACCGGAACGCTCGGCCAGCGCCACGACTTCGGCGATGACCAGAGCGTTACAGGCAACGATCATCTGATTACAGGCCTTGGTCACCTGCCCCGCCCCGACCGCGCCCATATGAGTGACACGTTGGCCGAGGCTGAGCAGAACAGGCCTGACACGCTCAAGGTCCGCCGCTTCGCCGCCCACCATGATCGCCAGGCTCCCGGCCTCGGCGCCGATAACGCCCCCGGACACCGGAGCATCCAGCCAGCGCATGCCGGTCTGGCTGGCCAACTGCGCCGACATTTCCCGCGTCGCGGTGGGTTCCAGGCTGGAAAAATCCACCAGCAACTGACCGCTTTTCCCACCTTCGGCCACTCCGCCCGGGCCAAACACCACCTCGCGCACCACGGCCGTGTCGGCCAGGCACAACATCAGCACATCGGCGTGCCGACACAGCTCGGCAGGCGTGGCAACTTGTCGCGCGCCCGCCTCGACCAGCGGCGCACATTTGTCCGGATTACGGTTCCATACAGTCAGCGAAAACCCCGCAGCCAGCAGGCGCCGGCACATCGGCAGGCCCATCAGGCCGATCCCGGCAAAACCCAACGAAGGTAGCGTTGACATCATTTGGCCTTCTTTTTCATTAAAGATCGCCTAATATTGGCCGATTCATCATGACTAAGGAAAGGATTCCCCCGAGTGATGTTCAGGCCCAGTCCCTGACGCTTGGGCCCAATACGCGCTGAAAAAAGACGCGAGAACCCATCCGTGATGGTTTGACGACACGTTGTCGTCCAGCCAACCAGCCCAGGTACATGGCGCACAATGACTTCTAAAAACAATCCGGCCACTGCGATTTCCGATCTGACGCTGAGCCCCGCGGCGAACAGCCCCACGCCGTCGAAGCCATTGAGCCCCTCGCGCCCGTTGGCGACTCAGCAATACCTGTACTTCACCGAGACCAATACCGACCGCATCCTCGATAACCTCGACGGTCTGCGCGACATGGTGTTCCCGCGCCCGCCGCACCTGGAAGGCGATAACGAACAGCACAACGATCAGGAATTCCCGTCGGTGTGCCTGATCGGCCTCGGTCGCTGCGGCTCGAACATCGCGCTGGACGTCGCGGAGCTGGTGTACAACGCCCGCAAGTTCTACCTCAACGAATTCAACAACGAAGATCGCCTGTCGCCGGACAAGCGCTACGCGGAAAAGGGTTACAGCCCGGCCCAGTGGATCCGCAACAACCTGCGCCTGGGCCCGAACAAGGCCACCAAGCCGGTGTTCCTGGTCGAACCGCTAGTAATGCTCGGCGACCTGGACAAAGACATCGCCGGTCGCATCCGTTTCTCGCGCAAGGGCGAAAAAAGCGGCTTCCTGCGCGATTACAGCAAAATGAAAATCATGGACTTGTCGGAAGTCCACGCCGGTGGTGCCGGTAACGCGCCGATCCTCGGTCAGTACCTGGCCAAGATCATCCTGAACAAGGACACCCAGCGTTTCTCCAGCCCGGACTGGAAAATGATTCACTCGTACCTGATCGACAGCTGCGGCATCAAGGCCAACCAGTCGCGCCTGTACTTCTCGATCTTCAGTGCCGGCGGCGGTACCGGTTCGGGCATGGCTTCGGAATTCGGCCTGGCCCAGCAGCACTCGTACATGAACAAGACGTTCGACACCAAGCCGATGGACGAGCACGACGGCAAAAGCGGTCATTCCTTCGTCTTCGAACCGATCTTCACCAGCGGCATCTGCGTGCTGCCGAACATTTCCGATCACCGCAGTGAAATGTCCGAGGCGCTGCACATCAACGCCGGTCGCCTGCTGTGCAAATACCTCTCGGAAGAATGGGACTTCTCCTACAACTTCGCCAACGAAGACAGCAGCGAAGCCAGCGTCATGGGCCGTATCCGCCCATGGAACGCGATGATGCTGATTTCCAACGACATCATGCGTTATGCCGAAGAAAGCGATGACGGCAACATCCAGAACATCGACGTCAACGCGATGGAAAAGCACGCCAACCAATACATCTCGCAGCAGATCTTCAACATTCTGACGGCGCAGGCGGTCACGACTGACTACGACCAGAACTATTTCCGTCGCGCCGGCATCGACATCGGCGAAACCATTCGCCTCGACGCCAACGACCTGTTCATGAGCCTGGCCGGCCCGGTGGCGATTGCCTACGCAGAATCCGTAGTGCCGGAAACCCCGCCGCCAAGCAGTGACAAGTTCAAGGTGTTCGAGAAAGAGCCGCAGCGCCTGAACATCGATGACCTGTTCTTCCGCTCCATCGACCTGCCGCACTTCAACAAAGTGACCCAGGCCATTGAAGGCATCAGCCTGCTGCCGATCGAGTCCAAGCGCTATCGCGCCTCGCTGGAGCAGTACAAGAATTCCGGTTACGACGCGGCCGCGTTGCACGACCTGCACTTCTTCAAGAACTGCTCGTCGGTGGTGTCGATTGTTTCGCTGCCGAAAGACTACAAACTGTCGTACATGGACCTGAACCGGTTGAAGACTCACCTCAACAGCCTGTTCCCGAACACCACGCTCAAGCGTTATGCGCTGGTGATCGGCGCGTCGGCCAACTTGTCGCTGACCACCTTGATCGCCAAGAGCCCGTGCCTGTCGGACGACTTCCTGACGCTGATCGTGGCCTTCATCAAGCGCTGCTTCGCGAAGAACCCGTACCGCTTCGACGACACGCTGGATAACTCGATCCTCGACTTCATCATCAACGAAGACTTCAACGAAGAGCTGATCGACGACTTGCTGAACGAGTTCGAGAACCCGGCGAAGATCCTCGATACCAACTGGTATGCGATCAAACCGATGTACGAGAAGAAGTACCGCGAGCTGATCAACGACAAGGAAAAATTTGTCTCGATCAATGACATTCGCCTGTCGCGCGATTGCGTGAAAAAGGCGATCAAGTACCTGCGCGAGATCTACCGTCACCGGATTGGCAAGACCAAGGTTATTTCGCTCAATAACCATACGGGCAAGACGTTTACCGTCTGATCTGATGCCGCTCCTCAGGCTTTTAGATTCAAGCTTGGGGGGCATATCCGTTTTTTGGGTGATGGCTGATATTGGTTTCGCCCTTACGGCGAGTTACTTGGAAGAGCGCCAAGTAACCAAGCGCTCTTGCCCCACCACTTGGCACCTCGCCTAGGCTCGGTGTGCCCTCAACTCCGGCATTGCTCCGCGGGTCGCCGCGATGGGCCATCCCTGGCCCAGCGCGGCTAAACCGGCATCCTTGCCGGTTTCCCCGCTGCGCAATGCCTGCGCTCGGCCAGCGTGGTTAACGGGGCGCCTGCGATCAAAATCAAAATCAAAATCAAAAACGAAGCGGCCTTTGGGCCGACCGGGGCGTCAAGCGGGCGCGCTGCGCTTGTTTGACCGTGCTGACGCCGATCCCATGTAGGAGCGAGCCTGCTCGCGAAAATCGTCCCGGCAACGCGTTTATTCAGATTGCCCGCGTTATCGTTGACGTCCATCGCGAGCAGGCTCGCTCCTACAGGGGGACGCGTACAAACCAATAGCCAGGTCGGCTATCAGGCCGCCTCGCGTGCTTTTGATTTTCTTGCCCCATGGGGAGGCCGAGTGGAGGTTCTGCGCAGTGGGCAACCCGGCATGGATGCCGGGTTAGCCGCCCCCGGCCATGGATGGCCGATGGCGGCGGGCCCACGGAGCAGGACCGGAGCGAGGGTATGCCGAGCCATGGCGAGGCACCGGACGAAAGGGGCAAGAGCCCTTGGTTACTTGGGGCTTTTCCAAGTGACTCGCCGTAAGGGCGAAACCATTAGCAGCCGTTACCGCAGTAATGGATATGTACACAACCTACAACCCACAAACCACAACTCCCAGCCTGAATAGCCCCCCCAAATCCAACATCCAGAAACAATTAAGCAGCCCATCGGCTGCTCAATAAACTGTGCCCGTTACGTTTACGTCACCGTTATGCCAACTCCGCCTGTGGCCTTTCTCTACGGCAACATGCCATCACGCTACTCGGCTACACACTTTTCCCCGGCGAAGCGACGCACTCATTCGGTGCGCAACTTCACTTCGTCGCCCTTTCCTGGATCAGAATCCACGGCGAAACCACCACTGCCCACAGCTGCGGATCACGTTCGAAAAGATCCAGCGCCCGCGTTTCAGACAGCTTGGCGACCGTGTCGGCAGCCAGCCAGGCAGCCACTTTCTCGCCCTCGTCGGTGGCCACGGCCTCGGCAACGGCGATCAAATCCAGACCGGGATCGACCCACAATAGGGCACCCTTGGCGAAGAAGGGCTCCAGCTCCTTCCAGGTAATAGATGCGGTTTCACCAAGCAGCTTGGCATAGAGGGTGCTAGGTTCTTGAGTCATGGGTCCTGTCCGGAAAAGAAATCGACGTGGATGATAACGTCGGTGGTCAGGCAGAAAAACCCGGATGCAATTGAGTTACCGATTGAAAACTGCAGGAAAGCCAAGGATTGCTGAGAATTCAGCTACAACCCCCGCCGCAATTCTGTCTTTTTCTTTCAAAAAAGCGACACCCTCAGGTTTTGCCCCCCGGCGCTGCCTTCCCAGGCTAACAATCGGCGCTCTACACTGTACCGGTACAGTTGCCGGGGGCATTTTCCGGAGGATATTCGAAGATATCTGACCCGGTTCTGCTGCTACGGCGCCAGGACTATAAAAACTACAACAGTAAGAGTGGAGCACTATGACTAAGGCTACTAAGCAGATTTCCAAACTGTTTGCCGCTATGGTTCTGGCCGGGGTTGCCAGCCATTCGTTCGCAGCTGACACCATCAAGATCGGCATCGCCGGCCCTAAAACCGGTCCTGTAGCCCAATACGGCGACATGCAGTTCAGTGGCGCCAAAATGGCCATCGAACAGATCAACGCCAAGGGCGGCGTAGACGGCAAGAAACTCGAAGCCGTTGAATACGATGACGCCTGTGATCCAAAACAAGCTGTGGCTGTCGCGAACAAGGTCGTCAACGACGGCGTCAAGTTCGTAGTCGGTCACCTGTGCTCCAGCTCCACTCAACCGGCTTCGGACATCTACGAAGACGAAGGCGTGATCATGATCACCCCGGCTGCCACCAGCCCGGACATCACCGCTCGTGGTTACAAAATGGTGTTCCGCACCATCGGTCTGGACAGCGCCCAGGGCCCTGCCGCCGGTAACTACATTGCCGATCACGTAAAACCGAAAATCGTTGCTGTCCTGCACGACAAACAGCAATACGGTGAAGGCATCGCCACCGCCGTGAAGAAAACCCTGGAAGGCAAAGGCGTCAAGGTTGCCGTGTTCGAAGGCATCAACGCCGGCGACAAAGACTTCTCTTCGATGGTCTCCAAGCTCAAGCAAGCCAACGTCGACTTCGTCTACTACGGCGGCTACCACCCGGAGCTGGGCCTGATCCTGCGTCAATCCCAGGAAAAAGGCCTGAAAGCCAAGTTCATGGGTCCGGAAGGCGTGGGTAACGACTCCATTTCGCAGATCGCCAAGGAAGCTTCCGAAGGCCTGCTGGTAACCCTGCCGAAATCCTTCGACCAGGATCCAGCCAACGTTGCTCTGGCTGACGCGTTCAAAGCGAAGAAAGAAGACCCGAGTGGTCCGTTCGTGTTCCCGGCCTACTCGGCTGTGGAAGTGATCGCCGAAGGTATCAAGGCTGCCAAGTCCGAAGACTCCGCCAAAGTGGCTGAAGCCATCCACAAAGGCACCTTCAAGACTCCTACCGGCGACCTGAGCTTCGACGACAAGGGCGACCTGAAAGACTTCAAATTTGTGGTTTACGAGTGGCACTTCGGCAAACCAAAAACTGAAGCCAAGCCTCAGTAAGGCGCTGCCTGACTGACTGCCAATAAAGCCCACGGCGTGCCGTGGGCTTTGTTTTACGAACGTATTGGGCCGCGCTGGCGTGATCCGCCAGTCTCCCCACCTGAAAATCTCAAAACCGTCATCAGCGGTTCGCTGGCAAACCTCGCGTTCGAAGTGGATGCAGATCCACGGGGCTCGAGCGGGAAAATGACTCCACCAGTGAAATGCGTATCAGGTTTTTAGGAGCGCTGTAATGCCTGACATCTATCACTTCTTCCAACAGCTGGTTAATGGTCTGACCATTGGCAGCACGTATGCCCTGATCGCCATCGGCTATACGATGGTTTACGGCATCATTGGAATGATCAACTTCGCCCACGGCGAGGTGTACATGATCGGTTCCTACGTGGCGTTCATCGCCATTGCGGGCCTGTCCATGATGGGACTCGACAGTGTTCCGCTGTTGATGACCGCCGCTTTCCTCGCGACCATCGTCGTGACCAGTGCCTACGGTTACAGCATCGAACGGATCGCCTACCGCCCCTTGCGCGGCAGCAACCGTCTGATCCCGCTGATTTCCGCCATCGGCATGTCGATTTTCCTGCAGAACACGGTTCTGCTGGCGCAAGACTCCAAGGACAAATCCATCCCCAACCTGATCCCCGGCAACTTCGCCATCGGGCCAGGTGGCGCACATGAAGTGCTGATTTCCTACATGCAAATCGTGGTGTTCGTGGTGACTCTGATCGCCATGCTCGGCCTGACGCTGTTCATCTCCCGCTCTCGCCTGGGTCGCGCCTGCCGCGCCTGTGCCGAAGACATCAAGATGGCCAACCTGCTGGGTATCAACACCAACAACATCATCGCCCTGACCTTCGTCATCGGTGCCGCACTGGCGGCCATCGCGGCCGTGCTGCTGAGCATGCAATATGGCGTGATCAACCCGAACGCCGGTTTCCTGGTCGGCCTCAAGGCCTTCACCGCAGCGGTACTGGGCGGTATCGGCAGCATCCCCGGCGCCATGCTCGGCGGGATCGTGCTTGGGGTGGCGGAAGCCTTCGGTGCCGATATCTTCGGCGACCAGTACAAGGACGTCGTGGCGTTCGGCCTATTGGTTCTGGTGTTGTTGTTCCGGCCTACCGGCCTGTTGGGCCGTCCGGAGGTTGAAAAAGTATGACTAGGAATCTTAAACAGGCGTTGTTCAGCGCCTTGCTGGTGTGGGCCGTTGCCTACCCGGTACTCGGTCTGAAGCTGACCATTGTCGGCATCAACCTCGAAGTCCATGGCACCAGCACTGCAACGCTGATCACCATCGCCGTGTGCTCGGTACTGATGTTCCTGCGGGTGCTGTTCGACCAGCAGATCAGCTCGGCCTGGAAATCCTCGCCGAACATGCCGGTGATGCCGGCCAAGGCCAGTAATTTCCTGACCCTGCCGACCACCCAACGCTGGATCATCATCGCGCTGATCGTCGGCGCGCTGGTCTGGCCGTTCTTCGGTTCTCGCGGTGCGGTGGATATCGCCACGCTGGTGCTGATCTACGTGATGCTTGGCCTGGGCCTGAACATCGTGGTCGGCCTGGCTGGCCTGCTCGACCTCGGTTACGTCGGTTTCTATGCCGTCGGCGCCTACAGCTACGCGTTGCTGTCGCACTACTACGGCTTGAGCTTCTGGATCTGCCTGCCGATCGCCGGCCTGATGGCGGCCACTTTCGGCTTCCTGCTCGGTTTCCCGGTCCTGCGTCTGCGCGGTGACTACCTGGCGATCGTGACCCTGGGCTTCGGCGAAATCATCCGTCTGTTCCTGCGTAACCTGACCGACATCACTGGTGGCCCGAACGGCATCAGCAACATCGAAAAACCGACGTTCTTCGGCCTGACTTTCGAACGTAAGGCGGCCGAAGGCCTGCAGACGTTCCACGAGTACTTCGGCCTGGAATACAACTCGATCAACAAGGTGATCTTTCTTTACCTGGTCGCGCTGTTCCTCGCACTGTTTGCGCTGTTCGTCATCAACCGCTTGCTGCGCATGCCCCTGGGCCGTGCCTGGGAAGCGTTGCGTGAAGACGAAATCGCCTGCCGTGCACTGGGCCTGAACCCGACGATCATCAAGCTCTCGGCTTTCACCCTCGGCGCATGCTTCGCCGGTTTCGCCGGCAGCTTCTTCGCCGCGCGTCAGGGCCTGGTGACACCGGAGTCCTTCACCTTCATCGAGTCGGCGACCATCCTCGCCATCGTGGTGCTGGGTGGCATGGGCTCGCAGCTGGGCGTCGTACTCGCCGCCACGGTGATGATCCTGTTGCCGGAAATGATGCGTGAGTTCAGTGAATACCGCATGTTGATGTTCGGCGCCTTGATGGTGCTGATGATGATCTGGCGTCCTCAAGGTCTGCTGCCCATGCAACGTCCTCACATGGAGCTGCGCAAATGAGCCGCGAGATCCTTAAAGTCGAAAACCTGAGCATGCGCTTCGGCGGCTTGCTGGCCGTCAATGGCGTAGCCCTGAGCGTGAAAGAGAAACAGGTCGTGGCACTGATCGGCCCCAACGGCGCCGGCAAGACCACCGTGTTCAACTGCCTGACCGGTTTCTACAAGCCGAGCGGCGGCAGCATCATGCTGGACGGCGAGCCGATCGAAGGCCTGCCCGGCCACAAGATCGCCCTCAAAGGCGTGGTGCGCACCTTCCAGAACGTGCGGCTGTTCAAGGACATGACGGCGGTCGAGAACCTCTTGATCGCCCAGCACCGTCACCTGAACACCAACTTCCTGGCGGGCCTGTTCAAGACCCCGGGCTTCCGCAAAAGCGAACGCGAAGCCATGGAGTTCGCCGAGTACTGGCTGGACAAGGTCAACCTCAAGGCATTCGCCAACCGTCCGGCCGGCACCCTGGCCTACGGTCAGCAACGTCGTCTGGAAATCGCTCGTTGCATGATGACCCGCCCGCGGATCCTCATGCTCGACGAACCGGCTGCCGGCCTGAACCCGAAGGAAACCGAGGATCTCAAGGCGCTGATCAGCATGCTGCGTGAAGAGCACAACGTCACCGTGCTGCTGATCGAACATGACATGAAACTGGTCATGAGCATTTCCGACCACATCGTCGTGATCAACCAGGGCACGCCTCTGGCCGACGGTACGCCGGAACAGATCCGCGACAATCCTGAAGTGATCAAAGCCTACCTGGGGGAAGCGTAAATGCTGCAATTCGAAAACGTTTCCACCTTCTACGGCAAGATCCAGGCGCTGCACAGTGTCAACGTCGAAGTCCGTCAGGGCGAGATCGTGACCCTGATCGGTGCCAACGGCGCCGGCAAGTCGACCCTGCTGATGACCCTCTGCGGTTCGCCGCAAGCCCACAGCGGCAGCATCCGCTACATGGGTGAAGAGCTCGTCGGCCAGAGTTCGTCGCAGATCATGCGCAAGAGCATCGCCGTCGTGCCGGAAGGTCGTCGGGTGTTTGCTCGCCTGACCGTGGAAGAAAACCTCTCCATGGGTGGCTTCTTCACTGAAAAGGGCGATTACCAGGAACAGATGGACAAGGTCCTCGGACTTTTCCCACGCCTGAAAGAGCGTTTCAATCAGCGCGGCGGCACCATGTCCGGCGGCGAACAGCAAATGCTCGCCATCGGCCGTGCGCTGATGAGCAAGCCCAAGCTGCTGCTGCTCGACGAGCCTTCGCTGGGTCTGGCGCCGATCATCATCCAGCAGATCTTCGACATCATCGAACAGCTGCGAAAGGATGGCGTGACGGTGTTCCTGGTCGAGCAGAACGCCAACCAGGCGCTGAAAATCGCTGACCGCGCGTACGTTCTGGAGAACGGCCGCGTGGTGATGCAAGGCACCGGTGAAGCACTGCTGACCGACCCGAAAGTGCGCGAAGCGTACCTCGGTGGTTAAGCGTTCGCGGTAAACAAAAAACGGCCTTCGGGCCGTTTTTTTATGTATGCCCCCAATCCCCCGAACAACGAAATCCCCCTGTAGGAGCCGGCTTGCTGGCGATGGCGGTGTATCAGTCAGCATCTCTGTTGAATGTTATACCGCGATCGCCAGCAAGCCGGCTCCTACAGGGACCGTGTGATGGCTCACAGCCTGTCCAACGCCTCCCCACTGCGTTTGAACCAGCCAATCAAGTAATCCGCCAGCACCTGCGTGCGCTTGGGCAACCCACCCTGATACGGGTGCACCAAATACATCGGCATGCGACGCGTCTGATAATCGCGCAGGAGCCAGCGCAAACGGCCGTCAGCCAATTCCGCCTGCAACAGGTAGGACGGCAGACGCGCAATGCCTGCGCCCGCCAGCGCGGCTTTTTTGAGCAGGCTGTAATGATTGCTGGCGAACGGTCCCGACACACGCACCCGCAATAATTCGTGCTGCTGGTGATACAGCCATTCTTCGCGGCCGCTGTAGTGGCTGTTGAGCAAACATTGGTGCTCAGCCAGGGACTGCGGGGTCAGCGGTTCGCCGTGTTGCTCAAGGTAAGCCGGGCTGGCGCAGGTCAGTTCGTGCCAGGCCAACAGCGGTCGCGCCACCAGACGCTCGTCATTGCCGACGTCAGAGCGAACCGCCAGATCAAAACCGTCGCGGGACAAGTCACGGTAATTGTTGCTGAGGTCGAGCTCGATCTGCACCTGCGGGTACTTGTGGGAAAACTCCAGCAGCAAGCCATCGAAGAAGGTTTCTCCCAACGATACCGGAACCGTCATACGCACCGGCCCTGCCATATCGTCCTTCAACCGCGCCAATGCCTGACGCGCCCTTTCCACTTGCACCACCAGCGCCTGGGCTTGCGGCAACAGCGCCGCCCCCGCCGCCGTCAGGCTCAAGCGGCGGGTGGTGCGTTGCAACAGCACCACGGAAAACCGCGTCTCCAACAGGCTGATGCGCTTGGACAACTGGCCCTTGCTGCAACCCAGTTGCTGCGCCGCCAAGGTGAAACTGCCCGCTTCAATCAGCACTGCAAACGCCGCCAGATCATCCATCTCGCTCATGGATTGTTTCCATTAGAAAACCAAAGGTTGCCTATTAGCGCGCTTATCCACAGAAAAAACCACTCTAGACTGAAGCCACTTTCAACACACATGAGGATAAACAACATGAAAATTCTTTTGATTGGCGCAGGCGGCACCATCGGTTCGGCGATCGACAAGGAGTTGTCCGAGCGTCACGAGGTCATCCGCATCGGTCGCAACAGCGGCGATTTCCAAGTGGATATCAGCGACAGCGCCTCGATTCGCAAACTGTTCGAACAGACCGGCAAGTTTGACGCACTGGTTTGCGCTGCGGGCAACGTGACCTTCGCGCCGCTGAACGAAATGACCGCCGACAGTTTCACCCTCGGCCTGAACGACAAGCTGATGGGCCAGGTCAACCTGCTGCTGATCGGTCGCGAATTCGCCAATGACGGCGCATCGTTCACCTTCACCACCGGCGTGCTCAGCCACGACCCGATCCGCAGCGGTGCTTCGGCCGCACTGGTCAACGGTGCCATCGACAGCTTCGTGCGTGCCGCCGCGATCGAACTGCCGCGCGGCCTGCGGGTGAACTCGGTGAGCCCGAATGTCCTGGTTGAAGCGATGGGCAAATACGCGCCGTACTTCCGCGGCTTCAAACCGGTTCCGGCTGTCGATGTGGCACTGGCCTACGCCAAAAGCGTCGAAGGCCTGCAAACCGGTCAGACCTTTCACGTCGGCTAAACAACCAAGACCTGTAGGAGCCAGCTTGCTGGCGATGGGGTCATCAAGATCGCCATCGCCAGCAAGCCGGCTCCTACAAGGTTGATCGCGGGGTTGTGATGAACGGTCAGGCTGCGTAACGTGGCGGCACTTGTCTGGAGAGCCAAAGATGCGTGTTGCCCGTTCCTTAGTCCTTGTTGCCGTGCTTCCACTGTTCGCGGCCTGTCAGTTGTTCGATGGCCCGCGTGAAAGTGCCTCCCACGTGGGCCAGACCCGAATGCAGGGTCAGTTGACGGCGGCCGACGGCAAGCTGTTGTTCCAGCCGTGCAATGAGCAGCGCAGTTTCGTGGTCAACGACACCGGCGGCACCAGCGTCCTGCAAGAGGCCGCCAGCCTCGCCAATGCGCAGGGCAAGCTGTTCGCCGACGTTCGCGGGCGGATCGTCGACAGTCGCCTCGATCTGGAGCAGCTGTACCGCGTCGAGCGCTCGGGCACCGCCTGCGGCGATCCGAATTTCAAACCGTTGATCCTGCGCGCCGCCGGCCACGGGCCCGAGTGGAACGTCAAGGTCAGTGGCAAAGGCATGGTCGTCGACCGTGCGGGCCAACCGCCCCTGGCCGTCCCTTATGTTGAAGAGCAACTGGGCGATGGCCGCTTCAACCTCAGCACCGAAGCCAATAACCAGCACATCGAACTGTGGGTCGCGCCGCAACGTTGCATCGACAGCAGCACCGGCAGTGTTCAACACATGAGCGCCGAACTGCGCATTGACGGCCAGGTTCAGCGTGGTTGCGGGTATTTCGGCGGATCGCGCGACGACTGATCGTTTAAGCCTCACGGGACTCGGCTTTTGGGGCTTATAATCGCCGCCTTCAAACGCCTTGGCGCAGTTGTGCGCCCCGCGAACCGGATCCCGTCATGTTACGAATCACTGAACTCAAGCTGCCGATCGACCATCCCGAAGAAGACCTGCGCCCTGCCATCGTGCAGCGCCTGGGCATCGCCAGTGATGACCTGCTCGATTTCACCTTGTTCAAGCGCAGCTACGATGCGCGCAAAAAATCCTCCGAACTGTGCTTCATCTACACCATCGACCTCACCGCGAAGGATGAGGCGGCGTTGTTGCACAAGTTCGCCGATGACCGCAACGTCAACGTGGCGCCGGATGTCAGCTACAAAGTGGTCGGCCAGGCGCCGGCCGATCTGCAGCAACGCCCGGTTGTCGTAGGTTTCGGGCCGTGCGGGATTTTCGCCGGGCTGCTGCTCGCGCAAATGGGCTTCAAGCCGATCATCCTCGAGCGCGGCACCGAAGTGCGCCAGCGCACCAAGGACACCTGGGGCCTGTGGCGTAAAAGCGTGCTCAACCCCGAGTCCAACGTGCAATTTGGTGAAGGCGGCGCGGGGACTTTCTCCGACGGCAAGCTCTACAGCCAGATCAAGGATCCGAAGTTCATCGGGCGTAAAGTCCTGCATGAGTTCGTCAAAGCCGGCGCGCCGGAAGAAATCCTCTACGTCAGCAAACCGCACATCGGTACGTTCCGTCTGACGGGCGTTGTGGAAAACATGCGTGAGCAGATTCGTGCACTGGGTGGCGAAGTACGCTTCCAGCAGCGCGTCACCGACGTGTTGATCGAGGACGGTCAATTGGTTGGCGTCGAGCTCAACGGCGGCGAACAGATCCATTCGAAGCACGTGATTCTGGCCCTCGGCCACAGTGCCCGCGACACCTTCCGCATGCTCCACGGTCGTGGCGTGTTCATGGAAGCCAAGCCGTTCTCGGTGGGTTTCCGTATCGAACACCCGCAGTCGCTGATCGACCGCGCGCGCCTGGGCAAGTACGCCGGCCACCCGAAACTGGGTGCCGCCGACTACAAACTGGTGCACCACGCCAAGAACGGTCGCTCGGTCTACAGCTTCTGCATGTGCCCGGGCGGCACGGTGGTCGCGGCGACCTCCGAGCCGAATCGCGTCGTGACCAACGGCATGAGCCAGTACTCGCGTAACGAGCGCAACGCCAACTCCGGGATCGTCGTCGGGATCACCCCGGAAGTCGATTATCCGGGCGGCCCGCTGGCCGGTATCGAGTTGCAGGAACGCCTGGAATCCCACGCCTTTGTGCTGGGTGGCAGCAACTACGAAGCGCCGGCACAGCTGGTGGGCGATTTCATCGCGGGCAAACCGTCCACCGAGCTGGGCAGCGTTGAACCGTCCTACAAGCCCGGTGTTGCGCTGGGTGATTTAGCGTTGGCCTTGCCAGCGTTCGCCATCGAAGCCATTCGCGAAGCCTTGCCGGCGTTCGAGAAGCAGATTCGCGGCTACTCGCTGCATGACGCGGTGTTGACCGGGATCGAGACGCGCACGTCGTCGCCGTTGCGGATCACCCGTAACGAGTCGATGCAGAGCCTCAACGTCAAGGGCTTGTTCCCGGCGGGTGAAGGTGCGGGTTATGCGGGCGGGATTCTGTCGGCAGGTGTCGATGGCATTCGCATCGCCGAAGCCGTGGCCCGCGACATCCTCGGCCTCGAGGCCTGACCGGCAATTTCTGAAACAATGCAGAACCCTGTGGGAGCGAGCCTGCTCGCGATGACGGCTGAACATTCAACTGAGATGTTGACTGGTCTACCGCTATCGCCGGCAAGCCGGTCTCGCTCCCACATTGGATTTCGGTGTGTCAGATGTTGGCGCGCAGCACGGTCGCTGGAAGCGGCTCGCCGCGCTCGACACTCGCTGCCACCGCCGCCATCAACCCGCTCAACTCATACCCCTGCGCCTTGAGCCAGGCCTGATCGTAATAACTGGTTTCATAGCGCTCGCCGCCATCGCACAGAATCGCCACGATCGACCCCGCTTCCCCCGCTGCCACCATCTGTTGCGCCGCCATCAACGCACCAATCAGATTGGTCCCGCT
>NZ_JAHBDB010000027.1:0-67624 GCF_019956105.1 Pseudomonas sp. BF-RE-25 | reverse complement strand
TCTGTGAAATCGCCATCGCCAGCAAGCCGGCTCCTACAGGGGATTGCGTAATGGCGGATTCCGCGTAGGGCTTTTGATCTGCAAAAGCTTTTTGACAGCATCACATTTCAACAGGTTAGAATCGCTGGCACGCAGACTGCATGGTCAGTGTGTGCCCGCCTTTCAGCTTTCTGGAGTATTGCCTTTGAATGCGACGACCATCAACAGCCTGTTCTTGATCGGCGCGTTGCTGGTAGGTGCGAGCATTCTGGTGAGCTCACTTTCGTCCCGCCTCGGCATCCCGATTCTGGTGATCATCCTGGCCGTGGGCATGGCCGCTGGCGTCGATGGCGGCGGGATTATTTTCGATAACTACCCAACGGCTTATCTGGTCGGCAACCTCGCACTGGCGGTGATCCTGCTCGACGGCGGTTTGCGCACCAGGGTGTCGAGTTTTCGCGTGGCGTTATGGCCGGCGCTATCGCTGGCCACGGTCGGGGTGTTGATCACCACCGGGCTGACCGGCATGGCCGCGGCCTGGCTGTTCGATCTGAACCTGATTCAGGGCCTGCTGATTGGCGCCATCGTCGGCTCCACGGATGCTGCGGCGGTGTTCTCGCTGCTCGGCGGCAAAGGCCTGAACGAACGGGTCACCGCCAGTCTCGAAATCGAATCCGGCAGCAACGACCCGATGGCGGTGTTCCTCACCGTCACCCTGATCGACATGCTCGCCAGCGGCCAGACCGGCCTGCACTGGAGCCTGCTGACCCACCTGCTGCGCGAGTTCGGCATCGGCGGCGTGATCGGGCTCGGTGGCGGCTGGCTGATGCTGCAACTGGTCAACCGGATCAATCTGGCCACCGGCCTCTATCCGATTCTGGTGATCGCCGGCGGCCTGGTGGTGTTCGCCCTGACCAACGCCCTGCACGGCAGCGGTTTCCTCGCGGTTTACCTGTGCGGCCTGGTGATCGGCAACCGTCCGGTACGCAGCCGCCACGGCATTCTGCACATGCTCGACGGCATGGCGTGGCTGGCGCAGATCGGCATGTTCCTGGTGCTGGGCCTGTTGGTCACGCCGCACGACTTGCTGCCGATCGCCCTGCCTGCGCTGGGCCTGGCGTTGTGGATGATCCTGTTTGCACGGCCACTGTCGGTGCTGGTCGGCCTGCTGCCCTTCAAGGCCTTCCACGGTCGCGAGAAAGCCTTTATTTCCTGGGTCGGCCTGCGCGGCGCAGTCCCGATCATTCTGGCGGTGTTCCCGCTGATGGCCGGTCTGCCCAACGCCCAGCTCTACTTCAACCTCGCCTTCTTTATTGTGCTGGTGTCGCTGCTGGTACAGGGGACGAGCCTGCCGTGGATCGCCAAACTGTTAAAGGTGACGGTGCCACCGGAACCTGCGCCGATCTCGCGTTCAGCCCTGGAAGTACATGTCACCAGCGAGTGGGAGCTGTTCGTTTATCGCCTCGGTGCCGAAAAATGGTGCATCGGTTCGCCCCTTCGTGAACTGAAAATGCCCGAAGGCACACGCATCGCCGCACTGTTTCGTGGCCAGCAACTGCTCCATCCGTCGGGTAGTACGGTGCTCGAAGTCGATGATTTGCTCTGCGTAATCGGCCACGAACACAACCTGCCGGCCCTTGGAAAACTGTTTAGCCAGGCGCCTCAACGAGGCCTCGATTTGCGTTTCTTCGGCGACTTCGTACTCGAAGGAGATGCCCAGCTGGCGGCGGTTGCTGCCCTGTACGGGTTGAAAGTCGAAGGCATCGATCCGGATATGACTCTGGCCAGCTTCATTGCTCACAAAGTGGGCGGTGCGCCAGTCGTGGGTGACCAGGTGGAATGGAACAACACCATCTGGACCGTCGCGGTCATGGAAGGGAACAAGATCGGCAAAGTGGGCGTCAGATTCCCCGAAGGAAGTCGCCCGGGTCCGGGACTCTTCCTCTAAACTTCATTCTTCGTCTCGTTTTCGATCGGTCTCTATGTCAACCCTGCGCACCTTTTTCATCATGGCCCTGCTGGGCTTGAGTCTGTCTGTCGGCACGTTGCAAGCGGCGGAACCACCGTCCAGCGAAGCCGTGCAGGCGAGCCTGGACAAGATCGCCGACCGCAAACTGCCGGAAGCCGATCAGAAAGCCCTGCAAACGCTGCTGCAAAGCACGCTGACCCAGCTCAACAACAAGCGTGATTACGAGCGCAAGCTGGCCGATCTCAAGCAGCAACTCGCTACCGCGCCCAAGCAGAACATCGAGAACCAGCGCGAGCTGACGCGCCTGAAAGCCAGCAGCGTCATCCCTGTGGCGCAACGCTATGGCAAAGAATCCGTGCAGCAGCTCGAGCAGATGCTGACCGAGCGCGCGACCCAGCAAAGTGATCTGCAGAAAGCCCTCGCTGATGCGAACAGCCTGGTCATTACCGCCCAGACCCGCCCTGAGCGCGCCCAGGCTGAAATTTCCACCAGCCAGACACGCATCCAGCAGATCAATAACATCCTCAAGGCCGGCAAAGACAACGGCAAGACCTTGAGCAGCGAACAACGCGACCTGCTCAATGCCGAACTCGCGGCATTGAATGCGCTGATCCCGCTACGTCGCCAGGAACTGGCCGGCAACAGCCAGTTGCAGGACCTGGGCAACAGCCAGCATGACTTGCTCTCGGAAAAGTCCGACCGCCTGGATCGCGAAATCCAGGAACTGCAAAACCTGATCAACCAGAAACGCCTGGCCCAGTCCCAGGAGACGGTGACGCAGCAGTCCATCGAAGCGCAGAAGTCCGGCGGCAGCGCCCTGCTGGCCACCGAAAGTGCGGCAAACCTGAAGCTTTCGGACTACCTGCTCAAGAGCACCGACCGTCTCAACGAAGTCACCCAGCAGAACCTGCAAACCAAGCAACAACTGGACAACGTAACCCAGAGCGATTCGGCCCTCGACGAGCAAATCAGTGTGCTCAAGGGCAGCCTGCTGCTGTCGAAAATCCTCTACAAACAGAAACAGGGCCTGCCGCGCCTCAAGGTCGACCGCGACCTGGCCGACCAGATCGCCGACATTCGCCTGTATCAGTTCGAAGTCAGCCAGCAACGGGAATTGCTCAGCAACCCGGCGACCTATGTCGACAACCTGCTATCGACTCAGCCACCCGAGCAAGTCACCCCGCAACTGCGCAAGAGCCTGCTGGAACTGGCCACGACCCGCGCCGACCTGCTGGAGCGGCTGAACCGCGAACTCAGTGCGGTGCTCAACGAATCGATCACGCTGCAACTCAATCAGAAACAACTGCTCAGCACCGCGCAAAGCCTGCGGGCGACCCTCGACGAACAGATGTTCTGGATTCCCAGCAACAAGCCGCTCGATCTTGAATGGATGCGCGGCGTGCCGGAACGTCTGCAACGCCAGGTGGCGACCCTGCCGCTGGCGTCGAGCGTGAGTGAATTGATTGACGGCCTGACTCAGCGACCGCTGCTGTTTCTACCGTTGGTACTGGTGATCGGCGCCCTGCTGTGGCGGCGCAAAAGCCTGTATGCCCGACTGAACAAGGTTCACCAGGACATCGGCCACTTCAAGCGTGACAGCCAGTTGCACACGCCGCAGGCGATTCTGGTCAATATTCTGCTGGCATTGCCGGTTGCGCTAGGCCTGGCCCTGTGTGGCCTGGCCCTGCAAATCGACGCTCGGGGGCAGAATGCCAACATGGGCGCGGCGCTGCTGCAAATGGCTCAGGCCTGGCTGGTGTTCTACACCGCCTACCGGATCCTCGCGCCGGGCGGCGTCGCCGAACTGCATTTCCGCTGGGAAAAGCCTCAGGTCGAATTCCTCCAGGGCTGGGTCCGCCGTCTCGGGCTGGTGGTCATGGCGTTGGTCGCGGTGGTGGCCGTTGCCGAGCTGCAACCGGCGGGGCTGGCCGATGACGTGCTGGGCATGCCGGTCGTACTGATCTGCTACGCCTTGATGACCTGGCTGCTCAGCCGATTGCTGATCAGCAGCCCGACGCACGAAAACGCTTCGTTGTTCCGCAAAGCAGTCGGGGTCATGTTCACCGTCCTGCCTGTCGCGTTGTTCGTGGCGGTGTGCTTCGGCTACTACTACACCGCGCTGAAGCTCAGCGACCGCTTGATCAACACGCTTTACCTGCTGATGTTCTGGCTGGTGATCGAAGCCACGTTCGTCCGCGGCCTGAGCGTTGCGGCACGCCGTCTCGCCTACCAGCGCGCCCTGGCCAAACGTCAGGCAGCGAAAGAGGCCGGCGATGGCGAAGCAGTGATCGAAGAGCCGACCCTGGACATCGAGAAGGTCAACGAACAGTCGTTGCGCCTGATTCGCCTGGCGCTGCTCGGTGGCTTCATCGCTGCGCTGTACTGGGTCTGGTCTGATCTGATTTCGGTGTTCTCGTACCTCGACAACATCACCCTCTACGAATACACCAGCGGCACCGGCGCCAACATGAGCATGGTGCCGATCAGCATCGGCGACATGCTGGGGGCGCTGATCATCATCGGCATCACCTTCGCCCTCGCACGCAACTTGCCAGGTCTGCTGGAAGTGTTCGTATTGTCGAAGCTGAACCTGGCGCAGGGCAGCGCCTACGCCACGACCACGCTGCTGTCTTACGTGATCGCCGGCATCGGTTTCGTCTCGACCCTGTCCACGCTCGGCGTGAGCTGGGACAAGTTGCAGTGGCTGGTGGCGGCGCTTTCGGTGGGACTTGGTTTCGGGATGCAGGAGATTTTTGCGAACTTCATCTCCGGGATCATGATCCTGTTCGAACGCCCGGTGCGGATCGGCGACACGATCACCATCGGCAACCTGTCGGGCACGGTCAGCAAGATCCGCATCCGCGCCACGACCATCACCGACTTCGACCGCAAGGACATCATCGTCCCGAACAAGACGTTCATCACCGGGCAACTGATCAACTGGTCGCTGACCGACACCATTACCCGGGTGACCTTGAAGCTCGGCGTCGATTACGGTTCGGACCTGGACTTGGTGAAAGAACTGCTGCTCAAAGCCGCCCGGGACAACCCGCGCGTGCTGAAGGACCCAGAACCGCACGTGTACTTCCTGAACTTCGGCGAAAGCACCCTCGACCACGAGCTGCGCATGCATGTGCGCGACCTCGGTGACCGCAACCCGGTACTCGATGAGGTCAACCGCTTCATCAACCGCGAGTTCAAGAAGCAACACATCAACATTTCGTTCCGGCAGATGGAGGTTTACCTGAAGAACCTGCACGGTCAGGAATACAAAATGGTGCCCATCGAGCCGGAAGCCAAAACCATTGTGCCGCTGGTTGATGGCAAACCACCGCAAGAGCCGCCGTCCGCCAAACTCGACTAACCGCCCTATCCCTAGCAGAATGCTCGGACATTCTGCTGGAGATGGCCGGTGAAAGCCCTCGACGAACTGACCTTCGATAATCGCTTCGATCGCCTGGGCGATACGTTTTCTGCCCACGTACTGCCCGAGCCCATCGACAATCCGCGCCTGGTCGTCGCGAGCCCTGCCGCCATGGCGCTGCTCGACCTTGATCCGGCCGTGGCCGAAACCCCGGAGTTCGCCGAGCTGTTCAGCGGCCACAAGCTTTGGGCCGACGCGATTCCGCGGGCGATGGTCTATTCCGGGCATCAGTTCGGCTCCTACAACCCACAACTGGGCGACGGTCGCGGACTGCTGCTGGGCGAGGTCTACAACGAGGCCGGCGAGCATTGGGACCTGCACCTCAAGGGCGCCGGCCAGACGCCTTTTTCGCGCATGGGCGATGGCCGTGCGGTGCTGCGTTCGTCGATCCGCGAGTTCCTTGCGTCCGAAGCGCTGCATGCCCTGAACATCCCGACCACCCGTGCGTTGTGCGTGATCGGCTCCGACACGCCGGTGTGGCGCGAAAAACAGGAACGCGCAGCCATGATCCTGCGCCTGTCACCGAGCCATGTGCGCTTCGGGCATTTCGAGTATTTCTACTACACCAAACGCCCCGAAAAGCAGAAAGAGCTCGGCGAGCACGTGCTGGCCATGCACTTCCCGGAATGCCTCGAACAGCCAGAACCGTACCTGGCGATGTTCCGCGAAGTCGTCGAGCGCAATGCCGAGCTGATCGCTAAATGGCAGGCTTATGGCTTCTGCCACGGCGTGATGAACACCGACAACATGTCGATCCTCGGCATCACCTTCGACTTCGGCCCGTTCGCCTTCCTCGATGACTTCGACGCCAACTTCATCTGCAACCACTCCGATGATCAGGGCCGTTATTCCTTCAGCAACCAGGTGCCGATCGGCCAGTGGAACCTCAGCGCCCTGGCCCAGGCGCTGACGCCGTTCATCAGCGTCGAAGCCCTGCGCGAAACCCTCGGGCTGTACCTGCCGCTGTTCCAGGCTCACTACCTTGACCTGATGCGCCGCCGCCTCGGCTTCACCACCGCTGAAGACGATGACCAGAAACTGCTGGAACAGCTGCTGCAACTGATGCAGAACAGCGGCGTCGATTACAGCCTGTTTTTCCGCCGCCTCGGCGACGAGTCACCCGAGCTGGCCGTCGCCCGCTTGCGCGACGACTTCGTCGACATCAAGGGCTTCGATGCCTGGGCAGAACGCTATGTCGCCCGTGTTGCCCGCGAAGGTGAAGTGGACCAGCCACAGCGTCGCCAACGGATGCACGCGGTCAATCCGCTCTACATCCTGCGCAACTACCTGGCACAGAAAGCCATCGACGCGGCGGAAAGCGGCGACTATTCAGAGGTTCGCCGGCTGCATGCGGTGCTGAGCAAGCCGTTCGAGGAGCAGCCGGGGATGGAGGGTTACGCCGAACGGCCGCCGGAGTGGGGGAAGCATTTGGAGATCAGTTGCTCCTCTTGAGTGACTTACGGAATGTCGCCTTGATAACCACCGACTTCGACTCCAGATCAGCTTCACTGATTACCCATTTATTCAGAGCCCGATTATGTCCGACCCACTCCTCATCCCCTGCCCCCACTGCAACGGCCTCAACCGCATCCCCGCCGAGCGCCTCGGCGATCAGCCGAAATGCGGGCGCTGCAAAGCCGAGGTCTTGCTGAGCAAGCCTTTCGAATTGAAACAAGGTGATTACGCCAGTCAGATCAAGGGCGATCTGCCGTTGCTGGTGGACGTGTGGGCAGACTGGTGCGGGCCGTGCAAGTCGTTTGCGCCGGTGTTTGAACAGGCAGCCAGTCAGTTGGCGGGCAAATGCAGGCTGGCCAAGCTGGACAGCGAGGCGAATCAGCAGTTGTCGGCGCAGTTGGGGATTCGCTCGATTCCGAGCCTGATTCTGTTCAAGAACGGCCGGGAAGTGGCACGCCAGAGCGGGGCGTTTCCGTTGCCGCAGTTGATGAGCTGGTTGCGTAGCCAAGGGATTTAAGAACACCGCGATCAATTGTGGGAGCGAGCCTGCTCGCGATTGCTATCTGTCATTCAACATTGATGTTGTCTGACACACCGCTATCGCCGGCAAGCCGGTCTCGCTCCCACAGGGGTTCGGTGGTGCCGGGAAGATCAGGCATTTTCCAGCAGGTTGTGCAGCTCGACGAATTGCTGGGTCAGCTTGTGCCGTGGGTCGAGGTGGATCAGCGGCGTGTTGGCCTGATGCGATTCGCGCATGCGCACCGAAGTGCCCAGGTACACCGGCAGCACGGGCAATCCTTCGGCAATCAGCTCGTCGAGGATCTGCTGAGGCAGGCTGGCGCGGGCCTGGAACTGGTTGACGACGATGCCTTCCACTTCCAGCCCTTCGTTGTGGTCGTCCTTCAATTCTTCGATTTCCGCCAGCAAACCGTACAGTGCCTGACGCGAGAAACTGTCGCAGTCGAAGGGGATCAATACACGATCGGCGGCAATCAAGGCAGACACCGCATAAAAATTTAGCGCTGGCGGCGTATCGAGGTAGATCCGGTCGTAATCTTCGGCCAGCTCGTCGAGCAGTTTGCGCAGCTTGTTGATCTTGTGTTTCGCCTCAAGCTTGGGCTGCAAGTCCGCCAGTTCGGCGGTGGCGGTGATGACGTGGAGGTTGTCGAACGGGGTTTCGTAGATATCGACCTGGTTTTTCTTCGAGAACGGGCCTGAAGACAGCGTTTGCTTGAAGAAGTCGGCAATCCCCATCGGAATGTCATTACCGGTGAGCCCGGTGAGGTACTGGGTCGAATTGGCCTGAGCGTCGAGATCTACCAACAGGGTGCGATAGCCCTCGCTGGCACTGACCGCCGCCAGATTGCAGGCAATGCTGGATTTGCCTACGCCGCCTTTCTGATTGAATACCACGCGCCGCATGTCAAAACCTCCGTGTATCAAAGAATGACCGAGTGTAGTAGTCCACGGCGTCGCTTAGCTACCTCGCCGGCACAGGGACTACGCAGTCAGGTGCAAACACTCACTGAAAAAGCCGCCTTATCGTCCGGAAAAATGCGCCCGTAGCCAACAGACATACGCGACTCGATGTGGATAATGGCCAAACGACAGCTTTTCACGAACCAATCGGTACATTTCGTTGAGCAAAATGTAACCAGCATTTGCTACGCGCCCGCCGCAACGGGATAATGCGCGCCACTCGGCGCTCAGCGTCACGTCAGGTGAATCGCTGATTTTGCGACTTGCCGCGTCAAGAAAGCCCGCAGGGGCGGGATGAATGTCTGTGATCAACTTCAACATCGCCCAATGGCGCGCGTGGGCCCCTGGGCTCGAAAGCGTGGACGATTGGCAGGCCTGGAGCCGACAACCGGTCGTGCTGCCAAGCTGCGATGCCGCCCCCGACGTCTCGTTTCTGCCGGCCATGCAACGGCGGCGGCTCAGCCGTCTGGCGCGGATGGCGTTCAGTGTCGGCTGGCCGTTGGCCGATGGTCGCCCTGACCTACCGTTGGTCTTTATTTCCCGCCACGGCGAAACCCCGCGTACCTTCGATATCCTCAGCGATCTGGCCGCCGATCAGCCCCTGTCGCCGACCCAGTTCAGCCTGTCTGTGCACAACGCAGTCATCGGACTGTGGTCGATCATGCGCGGCGAAACCAGCGAAATGACCGCTCTGGCTGCAGCCGGCGATGGCCTTGAACACGGCATGCTAGAGGCTGCGGCGCTGCTTGGCGAAGGAGCGCCCGCAGTCCTGCTGGTGGTCACCGAAGAGCAGCCACCCGAAGCCTATTCGACCTGGATCGACGACGTGCCATTTCCCTACGCGGTGGCTTTGTTGCTCACACCGGGCAATGACTGGCAACTGTCCTTGAACAGCACTTCGGATGAGTTGTCCAAAGCCCAATGGCCCCATGCCCTGAATCTCTTGCGTACCCTGCTGGGCCAGCAGACCACCTGCCAACATGCCTGGAAAAATCGTGTATGGAACTGGCAACGCAATCGGTAACCGAAAAAAACCGCGACGCCTATTACTGGCGTTTGCTGGCCACCGCCGCAAGCTTCACCCTCTTCGGATTGGGCGGGCTGTGCCTGCGCCTGGTGGTATTCCCGGTGCTGGGCTGTCTGCCCGGCGATGCGCAGACGCACCGCTTGCGTGCGCGGCAAACCGTCAGCCGCTGTTTCTGGTTTTTCGTCCGGTTCATGGCCCGCACCGGCGTGCTGACCTACAACATCGAGGGCGCGGAAAAACTCGGCCGCCCCGGGCAAATGATCATCGCCAATCACCCATCGCTGATCGACGTGGTGTTCCTGATCGGCCTGGTGCGCCATTCCAACTGCGTGGTCAAAAGCAGCCTGTGGGAAAACCCCTTCACCCGTGGCCCGTTACGCTGCACCGAATACATCAGCAACGACGGCAGCATGGACATGCTCGACGCCGCGGCCGACGCGCTGAAAAGCGGCCAGACCCTGATCATTTTCCCCGAAGGCACCCGCACCCAGCCCGGCGAAGCACCCGCCTTCCATCGGGGTGCGGCGTCGATCGCACTGCGCGGTGCGAAAATCCTCACTCCCGTGGTCATCAAGGTCAGCCCGACCACCTTGACCAAGGCCGAACCCTGGTATCGGATCCCCAAACGTCGCGTGCACTTCAGTTTCCGTGTCGGGGCCGATATAGACCCACAGGCCTTCGCTGCACAAGGCCCGGCGCCTCAAGCCTCGCGCAAGCTCAATGATTACCTGCATCACTACTTTATTAAGGAGCTCGCCGAAGATGAGCGATCTGCACCGTGAAATAAAACTGCTGATCATCGACGCCCTTGGCCTCGAAGACATCAGCGTCGAAGACATCGGCAACGACCAGACGCTGTTCGGTGAAGGCCTGGGCCTGGACTCCGTCGACGCCCTGGAACTCGGCCTGGCGATCCAGAAAAAGTACGGCATCAAAATCGATGCCGACGCCAAGGACACCCGCAATCACTTCAGCAACGTGGCGAGCCTTGCGGCGTTCGTCACTGCAAAACAGGCAGCTTGAGACCGGACCATGCAAACTCGTGACGACATTTTCAACACCTTGCGCGATGCCTTGGTCGAACTCTTCGAGCTGGATCCAGAACGTGTCAGCCTCGACTCCAACCTGTATCAGGACCTGGAAATCGACAGCATTGACGCGGTCGACCTGATCGATCACATCAAACGCCAGACCGGCAAGAAAATCGCCGCCGAAGAATTCAAATCGGTGCGTACCGTCAGCGACGTCGTCGAGGCGGTCTACCGTCTGGTTCAGCCGGCCGCATGAGTCGACTGATCGGCCTCGGCCTGCTGCTCGCGGGGCTGCTGTACCCTTTCGCGGTGTATTTCGGCATGGAGCATTTCGCCCCGTGGCAGTTCGGCCTGCTGCTGGGCAGCCTGTGGCTGGCGCGAGCGGTGACGGGCGTGCGTCGACCGGGAAGCCTGTGGATGGCCATCGTCGCCATCGTGTTTTGCCTGTTGCTCGCACTGTTCGACAGCCCCGCCATGCTGCGCTGGTACCCCGTGCTGATCAGCGGCTTCATGCTGGCGCTGTTCGGGTTGAGCCTGAAATTCGGCCCGCCGATGATCGAGCGTCTGGCCCGCCTGCGTGAGCCACGCTTGCCGGCCAAGGCCATTCGTTACACCCGCCAGGTCACCATTGCCTGGTGCTGGTTTTTTCTTTGCAACGGATTGTGCGCCGCCGCCCTGACCCTCTGGGCGCCGCTGAGTTGGTGGATGTTGTACACCGGCCTGATCTCCTATGGATTGATCGGCCTGATGTTTGCCATTGAATGGCTCATACGACAACGGGTACGAGGCCACCCATGAATTGGATAAAACTTGAGCAACTGTTGCTCAAGGCTCAACCGGAACGCGCCGTGACGGCCGGGCCGGTGCTGAATCACGCACAATTGTGCGAACAGGCCCTGAGCCTGGCCGCCGGCCTGCAAGCGCAGGGTGTGCGGCGCATTGCCGTGCATCTGGAATGCGCCGCCGACCTGGCGATTGCCCTGCTTGGCGCCTGGCGTGCCGGGGTCAGCGTATTGCTGCCTGCCGACCTGCAACCCCAGACGCGCCAGCGCTGGTCGAGCGAAGTCGATCTGTGGCTGACGGATCAGGCCGATGACGCGCAGCTGAGCGACTATCGCCATGCGCCGCTGAGTGGCGCTGCGCTGGACCTGGATCGCTGCACGCTTAGCCTGTGCACCTCCGGCTCCAGTGGCGCGCCCAAACGCATCGACAAAAACCTGCGCCAACTGGCCAATGAAGTCGAAGCGCTGGAACACCTCTGGGGCGCCGATCTGGCTGAAGCCTGCATCATCGGCAGCGTCGCCACCCAACACATCTACGGTTTGCTGTTTCGGGTGTTGTGGCCGCTGTGTGCCGGGCGCTCGTTCGTGCGCAAGCAACTGGCCTTTCCGGAAGATTTGCAGCGCGCCAGCCGCGAACACCCGGCCTTTGCCTGGGTCGCCAGCCCGGCGCTGCTCAAACGCATGGGCGACAACCTCGACTGGCCGGCCTTGAGCGCGGTTCGTCGGGTGTTTTCCTCGGGCGGCGCATTGCCGGCCGAGGCGGCGCAAAGCCTGCAGCAACGCCTGCAACAGTGGCCGACGGAAATCTTCGGCAGCTCGGAAACCGGCGGCATTGCCTGGCGCCAGGGACTTGATTTGTGGCGGCCGTTTGCCGGCATCGAATTGAGCCAGGACAGCGATGGCGCGCTGCTCATTGCCTCGCCGTACCTGCTACCGGGCCATATTGAACACACCGCGGATGCCGCGCGAATCGCTGCCGATGGCCGCTTCGAATTGCTGGGCCGTCTGGACCGGATCGTCAAACTGGAAGAAAAACGTATCTCGCTGCCGATGCTGGAACACGCGCTGATGGCCCACGACTGGGTCGCCGAAGCGCGCCTGGGCGTGGTTCAGGAAAATCGCGCGTCACTGGGTGCATTGCTGGTGCTGAGCGAGCAAGGTTTGCATGCCTTGCGCAATCAAGGTCGACGCACCCTCACTCAGGCATTGCGCCAACACCTGAGCCAGCATTGCGAAGCCCTTGCCTTGCCTCGACGCTGGCGTTTACTGCGGCAGTTGCCGCTGAACGCTCAGGGCAAACTGCCTCAGGCCGACGTCGAAGCGCAGCTGCTCGCGCCGCGTCCAAAGGCACCACAAGTGCTGGAGCAGGTCGAAGTCGATGGCGAATGGAGCCTGCAACTGGCAGTGCCACCGGACCTCGCCTACTTCAGCGGCCATTTCCCTCAGGCGCCGGTATTGCCCGGCGTGGTGCAAGTGGATTGGGCGTTGAGCCTTGGCCAACAGTTGATGAACCTGCCGGAAAAATTCGCCGGCATGGAAGTGCTGAAGTTCCAGCAACTGGTGCGCCCCGGCGATGAAATCCAGTTACACCTGCGTTTCGATCCGGTACGCAGCAAGTTGTATTTCGCCTATCGCAACGAGACCGCCACGTGTTCCAGCGGGCGGATTTTGCTGGAGGCTTCGAGTGATGCATAAATTTGGTGAGTGCTGCGCACTCAATCGCGAGCAGGCTCGCTCCCACAGGGTGTCTGCGTCGCGCACGAATCTAGTGTGGGAGCGAGCCTGCTCGCGATGCAGGCAACTCGGTCTTGCGGGTGGATGCCAACATGCATAACCCCTGCGCCGTCGTACCCGTCTACAACCACGAAACCGCCATCACCACGGTGGTCGACGCCCTGATTACCTGCGGCCTGCCGTGCATTCTGGTGGACGATGCCAGCAGCCCGGCCTGCGCCAAGGTGCTCGATCGCCTGGCTGAGCGCGAGATGGTCTACCTGATCCGTCTCGCCGCCAACCAGGGCAAGGGCGGTGCGGTCATGACCGGTCTGCGCGAAGCCTCACGCCTGGGCTTCAGCCACGCCTTGCAGGTGGACGCCGACGGTCAACACGACCTGCAAGACGTCGCGACGTTCATCGAGCACTCACGCACCCATCCGCGCGAAGTGATCTGCGGCTATCCGCAATATGACGCCAGCGTGCCGAAAGGTCGGTTGTACGCCCGCTACCTGACGCACGTGATGGTGTGGATCAACACCTTGTCGTTGCAGATTCGCGATTCCATGTGCGGTTTCCGCGTCTATCCATTGTCACCGACCCTGGCCGTGATCGAATCGGCCAAAGTCGGCAAGCGCATGGACTTCGACTCGGACATTCTGGTGCGCCTGTCCTGGCGCAATCAGCCGATGCAGTGGTTGCCCACCAAGGTGCATTACCCGCTGGACGGCGTCTCGCATTTCCGCATGTTCCACGACAATGTGCTGATTTCGAGCATGCACACCCGGTTGTTCTTCGGCATGTTGCTGCGGGCGCCGGTGATCCTCTGGCGACGGTGGCGAGCATGAGCAGCAACGTCGACAAAAAGCATTGGGCCGACCGCGAGGAGCGCGGCAGTTTCTGGCTGATGAAGCTCACTGCGTTCGGCGCCAAAGTCCTTGGCCGCCGACTGTTGAGCCCGCTGTTGTACGGCATCGTTCTGTACTTTTTCCTGTTCGGTCGCAGCGCTCGCCGCAGTGCCTGGCAATACCAGCAATGCCTCGCCGACTGGAGCGCTCGCACTGAATTGCGCCCGACCCATTGGCGGGTATTCGGTCAGTTCATGGCCTTCGCTGATTCGATGCTCGACAAACTCGACGTGTGGAGCGGCAAGCTGAGCATCGAGCAGATCGAAATCGTCGACCCGGCGTTGCTGCGCAATCAGTTGCGTGGCAGCCGCGGGCAACTGCTGGTGGGCGCACACCTGGGCAATCTCGAAGTCTGCCGCGCACTGGCGGAGATCGGCGAAAAGGTCACGATGAACGTGCTGGTGCACACCAAGCACGCCGAGCAGTTCAATCGTCTGCTGGGCGAAGCTGGGGCCACCAATCTGCGGCTGATTCAGGTCAGCGAACTGGACCCGGTGATCATGCTGCAACTGCACGAGCGCCTGGAGCGCGGCGAATGGCTGGCGATTGCCGGTGATCGCGTGCCGTTGCACGGCGGTCGCAGCGTGACCGTGGATTTCCTTGGCCATCCGGCAAAGTTTCCGCAGGGCCCGTGGTTATTGGCCGGCCTGTTGAAATGCCCGGTCAACCTGATGCTGTGCCTGAAAAAACCCGACGGCGATTATCGACTGACCCTCGAACCGTTCGCCGACTCGATCACCTGGAAGCGCAGCGACCGCGAGCAGGTCATTCATCAGTGGGCGACCCGCTACGCCGAGCGCCTGGGTCACTATTGCCTCGAAGCACCTCAACAATGGTTCAACTTTTACCCTTTCTGGAAGACCGATGACGACGCCAACGCTTGAGCCGGTAACCTTCGGCGAACTCCCTTTGCGCATCGAAGACGTGCTGGCCCTGGCCAACCGTCAGGTGCCGACGCAGTTGCAGGCTGACCCTGCGTACCGCGAGCGCATCGCCAAGGGCGCACGATTCCTCGATTCCCTGCTGGACAAGGAAGGCGTGATTTATGGCGTGACCACCGGTTACGGCGATTCCTGCGTGGTCGCGGTGCCGCTGCATCACGTCGAAGCGTTGCCGCGTCATCTGTACACGTTCCACGGTTGCGGCCTGGGCAAACTGCTCGACGCCCAAGCCACCCGCGCGGTGCTGGCTGCACGTTTGCAGTCGCTGTGCCACGGCGTGTCGGGGGTTCGCATTGAGCTGCTGGAACGCCTGCAAGCATTCCTTGAACACGACATTTTGCCGCTGATCCCGGAAGAAGGCTCGGTGGGCGCCAGCGGTGATCTGACGCCGCTGTCCTATGTCGCGGCGACCTTGTCCGGCGAACGCGAAGTGATTTTCCGTGGCGAACGCCGCCAGGCCGCCGATGTGCACCGCGAACTCGGTTGGGAGCCGCTGGTGCTGCGCCCCAAAGAAGCCCTCGCGCTGATGAACGGCACCGCCGTCATGACCGGCCTCGCTTGCCTGGCCTATGCCCGCGCCGATTACCTGCTGCAACTGGCAACGCGCATCACCGCGCTGAACGTGGTCGCGCTGCAAGGCAATCCGGAGCACTTCGACGAGCGCCTGTTCGCCACCAAACCGCATCCGGGGCAAATGCAAGTCGCCGCGTGGTTGCGCAAGGACCTGGCGATCGATGCGCCGACCGCGCCGCTGCATCGCCTGCAAGACCGTTATTCCCTGCGCTGCGCACCGCACGTACTGGGCGTCTTGGCCGACAGCCTGAACTGGCTGCGTTCGTTCATCGAGATCGAACTCAACAGCGCCAACGACAACCCGATCATCGATGCCGAAGCCGAGCGCGTGCTGCACGGCGGGCATTTCTACGGCGGTCACATCGCGTTCGCCATGGACAGCCTGAAAAACCTGGTGGCCAACGTGGCTGACCTGCTCGACCGTCAACTCGCGTTGCTGGTGGACGAGCGTTACAACCATGGCTTGCCGAGCAATTTGTCCGGCGCCACGGCAGATCGCGCGATGCTCAACCACGGCTTTAAAGCCGTGCAGATCGGCACCAGCGCCTGGACTGCCGAAGCGCTGAAAAACACCATGCCGGCCAGCGTGTTTTCACGCTCCACCGAATGCCACAACCAAGACAAAGTGAGCATGGGCACCATCGCTGCCCGCGATGCCATTCGTGTGCTGGAGCTGACCGAACAGGTCGCCGCCGCCACGCTGCTCGCCGCCAATCAGGGCGTGTGGCTGCGCAGCAAGGCCGAGGACGCGCGCCCGTTGCCACCGGCCCTTGCTGCCATGCATGAAGAGCTGGCCAAGGACTTCCCGCCGGTCATCGAAGACCGCGCGCTGGAAGGTGAATTGCGCCTGTGCCTGAAACGGATTGCCGAGCAACACTGGAGGCTGCATGCGTAGCAAGGGAGTGCTTCACACCGATACGGAAATCCTCGTGCCGTTCTTTGACGTCGACAGCATGAACGTGGTCTGGCACGGCCATTACATCAAGTACCTGGAAATCGCCCGTTGTGCGCTGCTGGATAAAATCGGCCACAACTACACGGCCATGTCCGAGTCGGGCTATGCCTGGCCGGTGATCGACCTGCAATTGCGCTATGTGCGTGGTGCGGTGTTCGGCCAAAAGCTGAACGTGCGCGCCAATCTGGTGGAGTGGGAGAACCGGCTGAAGATCAACTACCTGATCAGCGACCTGGAAACCGGCGAACGCTTGACCCGCGCCGTCTCCGTGCAGGTTGCAGTCGACATGGGCAGCCGTGAGATGCAATTGGCTTCGCCAAAAATCTTCACCGATGCCGTCGCAAGGGCCCTGCCATGATTTTCTGCCACCCCCGTTCCCCTGTAGGAGCCGGCTTGCCGGCGATGGTCGTTAACGATGACGCTGGGCACCTGACTCTGCGCAGCGCTCTCAGGTTTTTCGCGAGCAAGCTCGCTCCTACAGTGTTGTGCGTGTTGCTGGGTATTCCGGGGCTGGCACAGGCGTTTGATCTGCAACAGCTCAGCGATCAACTGGCCAAACCCGATGTGATCCACGGCCACTTCATCCAGGAAAAACACCTGCGCGCCCTGCCCCAGCCGCTGACCAGCAAAGGCACCTTCGTTCTCGCGAAAAACCACGGCTTGCTGTGGTTGCTGAAAACGCCGCTGCAACAGGATTACCGCATCACCGGCAAAGGCATCGCGCGGCGTGACGCCAGCGGCTGGCAAATGCTGCCCGGCAAGAGTGCCGGCGCCGAGCAGAACCGCTTGTTCCTCGCCGTGCTGCAAGGCGACAGCAGCGGGCTGCAACGGGACTTCGAACTGTCGCTGAGCGGTGAGGCGCAGAACTGGAAACTGACGCTGACCCCGCGTTCGCTGCTGCTCAAGCAGGTGTTCAATCAGATCAACATCACCGGCGGCGAATTGGTGAACACCATCGAACTGCTGGAAACCCAGGGCGACAGCACCTTGCTGCGGATGCAGGACAGCACCAGCACCCAACCGTTGAGCGACGCGGAGCAACATGACTTTGCCGAGTGAACGCACGCTTCCACGGCTGTTTCTCATCCTGCTGCTAGCGGTGCTCGCACTCGCCGGCTGGCAATGGCGCGACGGCGCGCCGCTGTCCGCCAACTTGATGGAACTGGTGCCGGGCACGGCGCCGGACGCGCTGGAACTGCGCGCCGAACAACGCATGCAAGAACCGCTGAACCGCGAAATGCTGGTGCTGGTCGGTCACACCGATCGCCAGCAAGCCGTCGCCATGGCGCAGAAACTGGGCGAGCAATGGCAGGCCAGCGGTTTGTTCGAAAAGGTCCAGTGGACCCTGCAAGCCGACTTGCCGGCGCTGCGCACGCAACTGCTGCAAGGCCGGTTGGCGATGCTCTCGGCAGCGGATCGCCAACAATTGATCGAGCACCCCGACGCGTTCATCCAGCAACGGGTGCAAGCACTGTTCGACCCATTCACCGGTTTCAGCCTGGTGCCGAGTCAGGATGACTGGCTGGGCCTGACCGGGCGCATCCAGAACAGCCAGCCGCAACATGGTTCAGTGCAACTGGACATCGGCAGCGGCGCACTGGTTGCCGATGCCGACGGCAAGAGCTGGGTGTTGCTGCGGGCGCGCACCACCGGCAACGCTTTCGACATGAACCTGCCGCTGCAAGTGGCCGATCTGCTCAAGCACAGCCGTGAAGAAGCGGCCCAGGCTGACGTGCAACTGCTGGCCGCTAGCGGCTTGCTCTACGCGGCCAACGGGCAGCGGCAAGCCACACGCGAGATAACCTGGGTCGGCGGTGGTGCCACCGTCGGTATTCTGTTGCTGTTGTTGCTGGCCTTCCGCCGTTTGCGCGTATTGCTGGCATTCGTCCCGGTGCTGGTGGGCATGCTGTTTGGCGCGGTGGCCTGCGTGGCGCTGTTCGGCCATATGCATGTGATGACGCTCGTGCTCGGCTCCAGCCTGATCGGCGTCGCGGTCGATTACCCGCTGCACTATTTGTCCAAGAGCTGGAGCCTGAAACCCTGGCACAGCTGGCCGGCGTTGCGCCTGACCTTGCCGGGGCTGACGCTGAGCCTGATCACCAGTTGCATCGGTTACCTCGCGCTGGCCTGGACCCCGTTCCCGGCCCTGACCCAGATCGCCGTGTTCTCCGCCGCCGGCCTGCTCGGCGCCTACCTGTCGGCGGTGTGCCTTTTGCCTGCGCTGCTCAAGGGTTCGGATTTGCGCCCGGCGCAATGGCCATTGCGCGTCGCCGAGTATTTGCTGGCACTGCGCGAAAGGCTGTTGAAATTCGCCCGTACGCCCGTGCTGCTGGCGCTGCTGATTGCCTTCTGTGTGGGCGGTCTGTTGCAGCTCGACACCAAAAACGATATTCGCCAATGGGTCGGCGCACCGCAGCAATTGACCGACGAAGCCCAGACCATTGCACGCATCACCGGCTACCAACCCACCAGCCAGTTCTTCCTGGTGCGAGCGGCCAATCAACAAGCATTGCTCGAACGCCAAACCGCGTTGAGCGAGCGGCTGGATCAGTTGGTCAATCTGAACAAACTTCAAGGCTATCTGTCGCTGAATCAACTGGTCAGCCAGCCCAGCGAGCAACGGCAAGTGCGCGAAGCGCTGAACAAGTTGCCGGCGTTCTGGCAACCGCTGCTCGACGTCGGCGTGCCGGTCGAAGCACTGAAAACCGAATTGGCGAAGCTGCAAGCACTGCCGGTTGAAGACATCGACAGCGCACTGACCGGTCCGCTGGCCGAACCCTATCGCACGCTATGGCTGGGCCCCACCGAGGACGGCGTGGCGGCGATGGTCAGTTTGCAAGGCCTGAACAACCCTGCACTGCTGCGGGTGCAAGCGCTGGATCTGCCGGGGGTGGAACTGGTGGATCGCCTGGGCGAATTGAATAACGTGTTCGCCAAAACCCAGATCAGCGCTGCGGAACTGAAACTCGCCTCCTGCGTGCTGATCGTGCTGGTGCTGATCCTGCCGTTCGGCCTTGGCGGCGCCTTGCGCATCGTCGCCCTGCCGTTGCTGGCGGCGCTGTGCAGCCTCGCCAGTCTCGGCTGGCTCGGACAGCCGCTGACGTTGTTCAGCCTGTTCGGCCTGCTGCTGGTGACGGCGATCAGCGTCGATTACGCGATCCTCATGCGCGAACAGGTCGGCGGCGCCGCCGTCAGCCTGCTGGGCACCTTGCTGGCGGCGTTGACCACTTGGCTGTCGTTCGGATTGCTGGCCGTGTCCAGCACCCCGGCGGTGAGCAACTTCGGGTTGTCGGTGAGCCTCGGCCTGGCGTTCAGCTTCATCCTCGCGCCGTGGGCCGGACGGCACGTGCAGGCCGCCACGGTCGCGGAGTCTGCAGCATGATGGTCGTGCTGTTCTGGGCAATGGCCCTGGCGTTGTTCGCCGTGGCCACGCGTGTCGGGCGCCACTTCGGTTTGATCCCGATCGTCAGCCAATTGTTGCTGGCCACCGTCGGTTTGCCGCTGCTGATGTACTTCTGGATCGAACCTCAGTGGCACTTGAGCGGCGCGACACTGGTCGCACCGATCTGGCTGAAAAACCTCTACAGCCTGAGTTTCGCACTGTTGCTGGGCTACATCCTCAGCGACGTGATCGACCTGCGCCTAGACCGCCAGAGCCTGAAAATCGCCCTGCCGAGTTTCTGCATTCCGTTCGCAGGCGGGCTCGCGACAGCGATCTGGCTGCTGCCGCCACAGCCGTGGATCAGCTCTTTGGCGGTCGGCCTGCTGTTCGCCATTACCGCGATTCCGGTGTTGTACCTGTACCTTCGGCATATCGATTACCCGGTCGCCGCGACCCGGCGCCTGGTACAAACCGCGATCCTCATCGACCTCACGTGCTGGACCGTGTTCGCCGTCGCCCAAGGCAGCCTGCACCTGAGCAGTTTGCTGCTGCCCTTGGCCTGCGCATGCGTGCCCGTGCTGCTGCGGGTACTCGGCTTGCGCCAGCCACGGCTCTACAGCGGGTGTTTCTTCGGGTTGCTGGTGGTGGCCGAGCACTACAAGCTCAATGCGCTGATTGTCGGCATCGGTTACTTGTTCTGCATGGCCGCGCTGAAGGTGCCGCTGGTGCTGCCAATGCCGGCGGCGTGGATGAATCGCCTGCAGACCTGGATCGCGATCCCGTTGATCCTGACGTTCGGCATCGTGCAGATCAACGTCCACAGCGCCATGGACAGCCTGAGCTGGGCGCAACTGGCTGCGCTGCTGCTGTTCCCGATTGCCAGCAAACTGCTGGGCAACTGGCTGGGACTTGGCTGGGCCGGCGCTTCGTTTGCGGGCGCCAGCCGCTGGCGCGAAAGTGTGCTGCTCAATATTCGCGGCTTGAGCGAGATCGTCTTTCTCAACCTGCTGCTGCAACAACACCTCATCAGCCCGCCGCTGTACTTTGCGCTGATGCTGATGGGTCTTATCGCGACATTGCTGCCGGCATTGGCCGGCATGCACCGAATCCCTTTGAAAGCTGCCGTCCCGGCAAGGAGCCCCCATGCCAATCGTTGAAATGGAACGTCGTCAGGTAGTGATCATCGGCGCCGGTCCATCGGGCGCCATCGCCGCCGCGCTGCTCAAGCGCAAGGGCCACGATGTTTTAGTGATCGAACGCCAGCATTTCCCACGGTTCTCCATCGGCGAAAGCCTGCTGTCGCACTGCCTGGATTTCGTCGAAGAAGCCGGCATGCTCGAAGCGGTCAATGCGGCTGGTTTCCAGCTGAAAACCGGTGCGGCGTTCGCCTGGGGCGAGCAGTACAGCGCCTTCGATTTCGGCGACACCTTCAGCAACGGCAAGCCGACCACGTTTCAAGTCCAGCGCGCCGATTTCGACAAACTGCTGGCCGATCAAGCCGCGCTGCAAGGCGCGGAAATCCGCTATGGCGAAGCGATCGTCAGCGTCGATATCGAGCGGGAAAAACCGCTGCTCGGCGTGCAGCGCGAGGATGGCAGCGAGTACCGCGTCGAGGCTGATTTCATGCTCGATGCCAGCGGCTACGGCCGCGTCCTGCCGCGCCTGCTCGACCTTGAGGCACCCTCGAATTTCCCGGTGCGCCAGGCGGTATTCACCCACGTCGAAGACCACATCGACCACCCGGGTTTCGACCGCACAAAAATCCTCGTCACCACGCATCCAACCGAACGCGATGTCTGGTTCTGGACCATCCCGTTCAGCAATGGCCGTTGCTCGGTGGGCGTGGTCGCAGCGGCGGAGCATTTCGCCGGTCGTGCCGATAATCTGGACGATTGCCTGCGCGGTTTCATTGCCGAGACGCCAAGCCTCTCCAGCGTGTTGAACAACGCGGTGTGGGATACACCGGCGCGCACCATCGGCGGCTATTCGGCCAACGTCAAAACCCTGCACGGCCCGGGTTTTGCGCTGCTGGGCAACGCGGCAGAATTTCTCGACCCGGTGTTCTCCTCCGGCGTGACCATCGCCATGCGTTCGGCGAGCATGGCCGCCGGTGTTCTGCATCGCCAGCTGCAAGGTGAACCTGTCGACTGGCAAACCGAGTTCGCCACACCGCTCAAGCGCGGCGTGGACACCTTCCGCTGCTATGTTGAAGGCTGGTATGCCGGGACGTTCCAGGACGTGATTTTCCATCCGGACAGCTCGCCGGACATCCGCCGCATGATCAGTTCGATCCTCGCCGGTTATGCCTGGGATGAACGCAATCCGTTCGTCGCCGAACCGAAACGCCGACTGCGGATGCTGTCGGAACTCTGTGCAAGGGATGCCACATGAGCTACTTGAGCGACAACTACGTCGAGGAGACGCGCTTCGGGTTCTGGTTCCTGCGTAGCCACACCTGGCAGCACCATGTGCTGCGTGTGGCGATCAATGACCTGCGCAGCCTCTTCAGCGAACCGTTGCCCGCCCATCCAGTGTTGCTGGATGCCGGTTGCGGCCAGGGCAAGTCGTTCCAGTACCTGCGCCAGACCTTTGCGCCACAGCGCCTGATCGGCGTGGACGCCGACCCGCACAGCCTCGACCTGAGCGGCGCAGAAGCCACCCGTCAGGGCATGGACGTGGAGTTGATCGGCAGCGACTGCGCCACGCTGGCCGTGCCGGATGCCAGCGTCGACCTGCTGTTCTGCCACCAGACCTTCCATCATCTGGTGGAACAGGACAAAGCGCTCGCCGAGTTCTACCGTGTGCTCAAGCCCGGTGGTTATCTGCTGTTCGCCGAATCCACCGAGGCTTACATTGATACTTGGGTGATCCGCTGGTTGTTCCGCCATCCGATGCATGTGCAGAAGAGCGCCGCGGGGTACCTTGAAATGATTCGTCGCCAGGGTTTCGAATTCGGCCCGCACAACGTGTCTTATCCTTACTTGTGGTGGAGTCGCGCCAAGGATTTCGGCCTGCTTGAACGCTGGGGTCTGCGCCAGCCAAAACCCTTTGGCCAACGGGAAGAAACCCTGGTCAATGTGGTGGCGCGCAAACCGCTTGAAGGTGCTGTGTGATGTTCACTGTCATTGGCTTAAACGGTGCACCCTGTGGGAGCGAGCCTGCTCGCGATAGCGGTGGGTCAGTCAGCATAAATGTCGACTGTATGGCCGCCATCGCGAGCAGGCTCACTCCCACAGGGTATGCGGCGGTGTTGAGATTTTTGCTCATTGGCGCGGTCCTGCTGATCAGCGCCTGCGCCAGCAAGGCACCGCTGCCCGCGCAAATCCCGAGCCTGCCGTTGCCGCAGCAATTGCACATCCAGCGTCTGGCGGACGGCCAGCGTCAGGACTGGGTACTGGTGATTGCGCGTGAGGGCCCGGGCATTCGTTGGTCGATGATGGACCTGCTGGGCATTCCACAGGCACGTCAGAAACTGATCGACGGTCAATGGCAAGCGGACGGCCTGTTGCCGCCCAACCCGGAAGCCCGTGAGCTGTTCGCGGCGTTGGTGTTTGCGCTGACGCCCAAGGATGAATTGCGCGGCAACTACCCAACAGCCTGGCAACATGGCGCGCAACGATCCCTGCCGGAGCACTGGGAAGTCCGTTATTCACAACCGATGAGCTTTGAATTGAACCTGCCCAAAGGTCCGACGTACCAAGTCACGCCCCTGTCCGGTGAGACACCATGACCGCCTACCTCAACGCCCTCGGGGTGATCTGCGCCCTGGGCCGCGACAAGCACGAAGTCGCGCGCAACCTGTTTGCCGGCGATTGCTCCGGCATGCGCAGCGAGTCTGGCTGGGTGCCGGAACGTTCGTTGCCGGTGGCCGCAGTGCGCGGTGATCTGGCGCCGATCCCGGCGGAACTGTTAAAGCAAAGCACCCGCAACAATCAATTGTTGCTGGAAGCGGCGCTGCAAATCCGCGACGACATTGATCAAGCGATCCAGACCTACGGCCGCGACCGCATCGGCGTGATCCTCGGCACCAGCACGTCCGGCATCGATGAAGCCAGTCGCGGCCTGGCCCATTACATCCGCGAACATCAGTTCCCGGACTATTACGACTATCAGCAACAGGAACTCGGCGCGCCGGCGAATTTCCTTGCCGACTGGCTGCAACTCAGCGGCCCGGCCTATGTGATTTCCACCGCCTGCACCTCCAGCGCCCGGGCGCTGATGAGTGCCCAGCGCCTGTTGGATCTGGGCCTGTGCGACGCGGTGTTGTGCGGCGGCGTCGACAGTTTGTGCAAATTGACCCTCAACGGCTTCTCGGCGTTGGAAGCAGTGTCCGAACAACGTTGCAACCCGTTTTCGGTCAACCGTAACGGCATCAACATCGGCGAAGCGGCGGTGCTGTTCCTGATGACCAAAGTGGCTGGCGATAAACAATCGATTGCACTGCTCGGCAGTGGCGCCAGCTCAGATGCGCACCACATTTCCGCGCCGGAACCGACCGGCCGTGGCGCCCTGCAAGCGATGCGCAAAGCCCTGGGCCGCGCGAACCTGCAACCCGAACAGATCGGCTACCTGAACCTGCACGGCACCGCCACGCAACACAATGACGCCATGGAAAGCCTCGCGGTGTCGGCCTTGTTTCCGGCCGGCGTGCCGTGTTCTTCGACCAAACCGATGACCGGTCATACCCTCGGCGCGGCCGGCGCGCTGGAAGCGGCGTTCTGCTGGCTGAGCCTGAGCGCTGACAATCCAAAACACACGTTGCCGCCACATGTCTGGGACGGCCAGCCTGACCCGCAACTGCCAGCCCTGAATTGGGTGACCCCGGCCGATCGCCTGGCGTCCATTGCACCTCGCTACCTGATGAGCAATTCCTTTGCCTTCGGTGGCAATAACGTCAGCCTGATTATCGGAGACGCCCCATGATTGACTGGCCGCTCGCCGAACTGCTGCCGCACGCTGGCGACATGATCCTCATCGATCAGATCCTCGCGTTCGATGACGAGCAGATCCACACCCGCCTCACCGTCAAGCCCGATGGCCTGTTCAACCGTCCCGACGGCAGCCTGCCGGCGTGGGTCGGCATCGAACTGATGGCCCAGAGTGTCGCCGCCTTCGCCGGCTGCCATGCGCGCCAGCGAGGTGATGCGGTGGAGCTGGGCTTCCTGCTCGGCACCCGCAAATTCGAATGCAATGTCGACCACTTTCCCGCCGGCACCGAGCTGACTATCCATGGGCTGCGTTCACTGGAGGACGACAACGGCATGGGCGTGTTCGAATGCCACATCAACGCCCCCGGCATTCACGCTACCGCCCGTCTGAACGTGTTTCGCCCGCCTCAGGCCGCTCAATATCTTCATGAAACCCCACAAAGCTCTTCACAAGGCTTTTCACAAGGAACGCAGGCATGACTGAATCCGTACTGGTCACCGGTTCCAGCCGTGGCATCGGCCGCGCTATCGCGTTGCGCCTGGCTCAGGCCGGGCATGACATCGTGCTGCATTGCCGCAGCGGGCTTGCTGACGCCCTCGCGGTGAAAGCCGAAATCGAGGCGATTGGCCGAAACGTGCGCATCCTGCAATTCGACGTGTCCGACCGCGCCAGCTGCAAAGCCATTCTCGAAGCCGACGTGGAAAGCCACGGTGCCTATTACGGTGTGGTGCTCAACGCCGGCCTGACGCGTGACGGTGCTTTTCCGGCGCTGAGCGAGGATGATTGGGATGTGGTGATGCGCACCAACCTCGACGGTTTCTACAACGTGCTGCACCCGGTGATGATGCCGATGATCCGACGTCGCGCCGCCGGGCGAATCGTTTGCATCACCTCGGTTTCCGGTTTGATCGGCAATCGCGGGCAGGTCAATTACAGTGCCTCCAAGGCCGGTTTGATCGGCGCGGCAAAAGCGTTGGCGATTGAACTGGGCAAGCGCAAAATCACCGTCAATTGCGTCGCACCCGGCCTGATCGACACCGCCATGCTCGACGAAAACGTGCCAGTGGAAGAACTGATGAAAATGATTCCCGCACAGCGCATGGGCACCCCGGAAGAGGTGGCCGGCGCGGTGAATTTCCTGATGTCGGCGGAAGCGTCGTACATTACCCGGCAGGTTCTGGCCGTCAACGGAGGCCTGTGCTGATGAAGCGCGTCGTCGTCACCGGCATGGCCGGCATCACCTCACTGGGCAGCGACTGGGAAACCATCGCCGGCAACTTCGCAGCCAACCGCAGCGGCATCCGCCGCATGGACGAGTGGGACCGTTTCACCGAGCTCAACACGCGCCTGGCAGGTCCCATTGATGATTTCAAAGTGCCGAGCCACTGGACCCGCAAACAACTGCGCAGCATGGGCCGCGTCTCGCGCCTGGCCGTCGGCGCGGCGGAACAGGCATTGGCCGATGCCGGTTTGCTGGGTGACCCTTCGATCAAGGACGGGCGCATGGGCGTCGCCTGCGGCTCATCCACCGGCAGCACCGACGAAATCAAGGCATTCGGCAACATGCTGCTCAACTCGGTGGCCGAAGGCCTGAACGCCAACTCCTACGTGCGCATGATGCCGCACACCACGGCGGCCAACATCAGCATCTTCTTCGGCCTCACCGGCCGATTGATCCCGACCTCCAGCGCTTGCACCAGTGGCAGCCAAGGCATCGGTTATGCCTACGAATCGATCAAGTTCGGCCGCTTGCCATTGATGCTCGCCGGCGGCGCCGAAGAGCTGTGCCCCACCGAAGCCATGGTCTTCGATGCGCTCTACGCCACCAGCCTGAAAAACGACGCGCCGCAAACCTCCCCACGCCCTTACGACAGCGCTCGCGATGGCCTGGTGATCGGTGAAGGCGGCGGCATGCTGGTGCTGGAAGAGCTCGAACACGCGCTGGCACGCGGCGCACACATTCACGCCGAACTCGTCGGCTTCGGCAGCAACGCCGACGGCCAGCACACCACCCGTCCAGAGCAGGCCACCATGCGCCGCGCGATGGAGCTGGCCCTGGAAGACGCCGGTTTGCAGCCATCGGACATCGGCTACGTCAACGGTCACGGCACCGCGACCGAACAGGGCGACATCGCCGAAACACTGGCGACCAGCAGCCTGTTCGGCGAACACATGCCGATCAGCTCACAGAAGAGCTTCCTCGGCCACACCCTCGGCGCCTGCGGTGCACTGGAATCCTGGTTCAGCATCGAAATGATGAACCGCGATTTGTACGCACACACCTTCAACCTCGATGAGGTCGATCCGCACTGCGGCAAGCTCGATTACCTGCGCGGCGAGTTTCGGCAGATGAGCAATCAGTATGTGATGAACAACAATTTTGCGTTTGGCGGCGTCAACACCTCGCTGATCTTCAAGCGCTGGGTTTAAGCGAAATCAAATGATCGCTGCTTGCGGCGATCATTGACTCCCCCCAACAAAAAAGATGGTTTTCGACGATGGACGAGGCGCTTGAGGATATTTCCTACACGCCTCATCGTAATTTCCTCGCGCTTTGCGCATCTCATCTGCCAGTGACTTCTGATTTTTCGTCTGCCTGATCTGAGCGGGATTTATGGCTGTTAGGGTTCAAGAATTCCCTGATAGGCAGTCCTCCAGACATGACTCAGTGTTTCAAAGTACACCCCTGCGATGAACAACGCCTGAACCACAACAGCACGCCCGTTGCTGACTGTGAATGCAAAGAAGAACTGCTTTACGGCGTCAAGACCATGGTGACCGACGTCCCCATCCTCACGTGCGCATGCCTTTGGCGTATCTACCAACGCGAAGCCGAAGAAATCGTTGCCCCCGGCGGGGTTCTGATCGCTGACCCCATGGAACGCAATCGTGTGATAAATGCCGCTTATGCTCGGCTGTGGCTGCATGACTCGAGATTCCAGTGGGCCGGGCTCGCGGCGTTTGCTTCCAAGCAGGTTGGCTGCGGACTGCTGCATGCGGCGGACAGTATTGAACTCATTCGCGAAGAGCATGAGACGCGAGGGCGAATGCGCGACAGCCGCCGAGAGCATGGTTTGTTGACCCCGGACAAGATGTCCGGGCAGGCGGATGAACTGCGCGACTACAAGGAAGCCGATGCGCGTAATCCGGTGCCTTCGGTGGATTTTCGTTCAGCGGGGGAAGACTTGTCGCTGGTGCAACAGCAGTTCCGACATGTTCACGACATGATGGCGCTTGGGAATACCACGCTGTTTCTGGATATTTTCCCGTTGCATGAGTTTTATGCAAAGCGTGGGTTGAAGGAATTGAAGAAGTGCCTGGAAGCGCGAGAGGGAATCTATGGGCATCCGAAGTTTCCCGTGCTTTGGCCGGTGGGGCAGAAAAAGCTCCGCTTCGGACAGTTTCAGCAGGAAATTCTTTTTGCTTTCGAGGCGATTGAAGCCGGGGATATTGCCAGGAGCGTTGTGTATCTAGCGAGGCATGAGCAGCGCAACATTCTGCAGCCCGCCATTTACGAGGCCCCGCAAGTGGTGGCTCTGCTACGTGCAAACCACGCTGCCTACGTGACCGGTTTTCCCTCTGGCGTGGCCCAGGCGATCGAGTTGACCCTCACGAGCCAATGCCAACCTGTTGAGGACGGACGCACCATTGGTTTCAGTAGCAATCCACTGGCTGACTTGTCGGACATCGATCAACGCATGCCGTTTGTACTCCGGGCTGCGGCAAGTTTTGATGGCATGCTCAACGACGGTAACCGAGGTGCATTAGAGCAGTCGATTCGAGAAATCGCCTCGGGTGGCGAGGCATGAACCTGCGCAACTGGCACCGAGGCGCTGGCTGGCTGCTTATGGCTGTGCTGATGCTGGCTGCCATCCATCAACTGAAGCAGCCTCTGTGGGGAGAACCGGAAATTGCCCTGGAGATAGGCGGAACGTATGAAGAAATGCGTAACCGTTCTTCAGCCTCTTTTAGCCCGTTGCTCCCTGGGCACCTATGGCTCGGCATCCCTTCGGTGGATGCACGATTGCGATTAATTGACCCGCAGTACGGGTTCGTCACGCCTCTGGCTCGCTTTTTCACTGTCGGATTTGACGACAATGTCATTGAAGACATCCGCATGTCCCCCCAAATAGAACCGTTGCTGCTCGATGACGCCCTCAAGGTCGTTCTCGACTTACAGGAGCAATGGCGAGGAAAAGGCTGGATGGCGATGGGCCTGCGAAACAACCCCACCATCGCCGATACACCCGAATGGCGGGCCAGGCTTGGGGACAGCGAACGATCCGGGCGATCCTTCTGGCAGGCAGGAGACAAGTATCAAGTAATGCTGGTTCTGGGACAGTTCAGTGACTCCAGAAATCCGACCGAAGAACGCTATCTCATCACCCTTTCCATTGCCAGACCGTGGGTACCCTTCGATGAAATTGAAGAAGGATGGGAGCAGGAGAATCCGCTGCACCCTGGCCATCCCAAGCAACCGTCGATCCCCGAGTAGACCGCTGGCAGTGCAGAGCCGTGAACTGATCGTTCCCACTTTGTGCGTGGGAACGATCAGCGCGATCGATCAAGGTGGATCGAGGTTATCCAGGACGCGGTTCACCGCCAGTTCTCCCAGCATGATTGACTGCTGAATGCCCAGCAGCGTGTTGCAATGCGATCCTTCCAGGTACCTCACGAAATCGCTCGCCATGACATTCGCTGATGCCAGGGATTCGCAGGCGTATGTCAACAAGGCCAGGTTGTCGATATCGGGGGAGACGAAGAAGATTGTGCTCGGTTGACGTCGAGTGTCTGGATCGGTGTCCGGTGGGCTTTCTGTAGTATTTGTCATATATCGGTGTCCCAAAAGTAGGCCATCACCGAGTCGCTACTAATCGAAAGGGTGGCAGCTGTGCGCAGGTTAGTAGACCGGGGACACACGAAACCCGGCGCGCCCGAGGGCGCCCTGCGCACTGCTGCCATCAAGCGCAGGTATCGGATACCTGACTTAATGAAACGCAAGTGCGCATCGTGTGGACACGGGCTACTAAACCCGATCACTGGAAATCAGTGATGCGAACCAAGTTACCGATGGCCCCCAAAGCGCACAAGCCGGCGGATTCTGGCGTAGTTGTAGGCGCTGCCGCAAGGTGTTGTAGCCTCCCGGAAGCCGTCTTAGGAAACGTCCCACAACTGCTACTGAAAGAATACAAAACCTGTAGGAGCCGGCTTGCCGGCGATGGCGGAATATCAGGCGACATCAATGTTGAATGACAATCCGCTATCGCCAGCAAGCCGGCTCCTACAGGTTTGTGTCGTTCATGACTTGAGGGGTTCGACCTTGCGCGTCAGCAGGTCCACAAACGCCTTGGCCATGGGGGATTTCTGATCCTTGCGCTGTACCAGCCATACCGCCGAAACCGCTGCAGGGTCGAGCAGAGGTCGGTACACAACGCCATCAATCCGCATCCGCTGATAAGACGCCGGCAGCACCGACACGCCGAGCCCCGCCGCCACCAACCCGATAATGGTCATCGCCTCACCCGCCTCTTGCGCAAAGTGCGGGCTGAAACCGGCATCCCGCGCCAGGCTGAGCAATTGTGCGTACAGACCACTGCCGTAACTACGTGGGAAAAATACGAACGGTTCCAGGGCCAGAGCTGACAGGAATATTCCCTCTTCACTGTCCTGCACCAGCGGATGTTTGGAGCTGAGCACGGCCACCAGCGGCTCGCGCATCAACTCCACCACGCTGAGCGAATCCGGCAAACCCAACGGCCGCATGATCCCGACCTCGATCGACTCGTCCACCAGCGCTTCGGCCACCTGGGTGCTGCTCATTTCCCGCAGGTTCAGGTGCACCGCCGGGAACCGCTGGCGGAATGAAAAAATCGCCTGGGGAATGGTCGAGTTGAACGGTGCCGACGAGGTGAAACCGATTTTGAGTTCGCCCAACTCACCGAGCTGCGCCCGCCGCGCCACATCCGCCGCTTTGTCGACCTGCGCCAGCACCAACCGGGCTTCTTCCAGAAACAATCGCCCGGCCTCACTGAGCTCGACCCGACGATTGGTACGCTCGAACAATCGCGCACCGACTTCCTGCTCCAGCGCCTGAATCTGCTGGCTCAGCGGCGGTTGCGAGATGCCCAGCACCTGGGCGGCGCGGCCGAAGTGCAGTTCTTCGGCGACGGCAATGAAGTAGCGCAGGTGACGCAATTCCATGAAAACTCCATTAGGTCGTAAAACCTCTCAAACAGGTCGAACAATATATTGGATTGAATCATTAGGCAGCTATATGCTTTTTTCATTGCCTGACCGGCTGCGCTCCCCCGAGGTCTGAAGTGAAAACTGCTGTCGCCCCACTCGCCCATGAAGTTCCGCCCGCCGCGCTGGACGATGCCGTCTCTGAACTGAAGGAGATCTACATCGAAAAGGGCACGCCGATGTTCATGCGCACGGTCCTGGCGCTGTTCTCTGGCGGCTTTGCGACCTTCGCGCTGCTGTACTGCGTGCAACCGATGATGCCGCTGCTGTCCCACGAATATTCGATCAACGCGGCGCAGAGCAGCCTGATTCTGTCGGTGGCCACGGCCATGCTCGCCATCGGCCTGCTGATCACCGGGCCGATCTCCGACCGGGTCGGGCGCAAACCAGTGATGGTGGCGGCCCTGTTTGCCGCGGCGCTGTGCACCATCGCCAGTTCCATGATGCCGAGCTGGCACGGCGTGCTGGTGATGCGCGCGTTGATCGGGTTGTCGTTGAGCGGCCTGGCGGCGGTCGCGATGACCTACCTGAGCGAAGAAATCCACCCGCAACACATCGGCCTGGCGATGGGCCTGTACATCGGCGGCAACGCGATTGGCGGGATGTGCGGGCGTTTGATTACCGGGGTGTTGATCGACTTCGTCAGCTGGCACACGGCGATGCTGGTGATCGGCGGCCTGGCACTGATCGCGGCGGCGGTGTTCTGGAAAATCCTCCCCGAATCGCGCAACTTCCGCGCCCGCTCGCTGCACCCGCGCAGCCTGCTCGACGGTTTCACCATGCACTTTCGCGACGCCGGTTTGCCGCTGTTGTTCCTTGAAGCGTTCGTGCTGATGGGCGCGTTCGTCACGCTCTTCAACTACATCGGCTATCGCCTGCTGGCCGAGCCGTACCACATGGACCAGGCCTTTGTCGGGCTGCTGTCGGTGGTGTACCTGTCGGGCATCTACAGCTCGGCGAAAATCGGTTCGCTGGCCGACAAACTCGGACGCCGCAAAATGCTCTGGTCGACCATCGTGCTGATGCTCGCCGGCCTCGCCCTGACCATGCTCACGCCGCTGCCCGTGGTGATCATCGGCATGCTGATTTTCACCTTCGGTTTCTTCGGCGCGCACTCGGTGGCCAGCAGCTGGATCGGCCGTCGCGCCACGAAGGCCAAGGGTCAGGCATCGTCGTTGTACTTGTTCAGTTACTACGCCGGGTCGAGCATCGCCGGTACGGCGGGCGGTGTGTTCTGGCACCTCGGCGGGTGGAACGGGATTGGCGTGTTCATCGGTGCGCTGCTGGTGGTGGCGTTGCTGGTTGCGTTGAAACTGGCCCGCCTGCCGCTGCTGCTGCCGGGGAATGGTTCGACTACCTGAGCACCACCCGCGCCTCAAGCACCGCATCACGCTTTTCCAGGGTCAGCGATTGCAAGGCGACGCCGTCACGCTCGGTGCGGTCCAGCCATTGCAACAACGCCTGCGCGTCGCCGCTGAGGGTCAGGCGCAACACGTCGTTGTCGGTGTCCATCTGATGGATCTCAAACCCCACTTCTGTGGCGCTTTCGCTGACACGCAGCGACAACGACTGATGGCTGACGACGGGCGGGGTGCTTCGCGGTTGTGCCCGTTGCAGTTGCGCAGACACGGCCAGTTGCTGTTGGTGCTGGCGTTCCATGGTTTCCAGGCGTTGGCGTGTCGGTTGCCAGATCAGGCTGAACGCCACGACAGCCAATAAAAATGCGCCCATGGCCAGCAACAGTCGTTGCTCGCGAAGGGACAGCCGTTGCCAGGCCGCTTTCATGTTCGGTCCTCCACTGTCAGGGTCGCCTGTACGCGGTCGCGCTCTTTGCTCGCACTGTCGAGCCGCAGTGGCACGCCTTGTTGTCGCCCACGCTCGCGCAGTTGCTCCAGCTCGGCAAAGCTGTTGGCGCTCAGCTGGATTTTCCAGCCATCGCCGGCACGAAACTCGATGCGCCGGACCTCGACATTGCTTGCGCCAATCACCTGCTCGACCAGCGTCACCAGCTCGGCAACGCGCGTGCGCTGCGGCTCGGCGGCCTGCTGTTGTAGTGCATTGAGCTGAGTTGCCAGATCGACGATGCGGCTCTGCTCGGGGTAAAGCGTCTTGAACCGTTGCTCGTTCTGGCTGTAGAGCCTGCGTGTTTCACTCTCCAGAAAATGGATTCGCGCAGCGCTGGCGCCCCAGGTCAGCAACAGCAGCGTCAGGATCGTCAAACCGCCGAGGCGCCAGGGCAGACGTTTGTTGCGCAGGGCGAATTCGCCTTGCAGCAGATTGATGCCCTGCGCGGGACGGTGGACCAGGTATTGATCGACATCGGTGGCGCCCTGACGCTCGTCGACCCATTGAATCCCAGCGGGCAAGGCCGGTCCCAGTAACTTCACCCCGTCGTCCGTTAACGCCAGGCGGGCCGGCAGCCCTCCGCCGACCAGCCATCGACCGAACCACCAAACTCCGAGCGCCTGATCCAGGGGCAAGACATCGGCATCGACGAACACCGAACGCACCTCGACGCCCTCTTCGGCCAGTAACGCGAGCATCGCGGCAAACCGCTGATGGTCGATCACCATGACCGGATAACGCCCTTCCTGATCGCGAGCGCCGATGCTCAAGTGCAACGTTTCCAGCGCTTCGCTCAATTGATCTTCCACGGCAAACGCGACGGCTTGCGTGCCGGGTTGGCGTTTGGAAGGCCACGGAGCGCTGCGCACCCAGCTACACAATTCCATGGGCAGCAGCACATCGACCGCCTGCCCGTTCAGCACCTGTGCCGCTTGATTCAAGGGCATGGACTGGCGTTGCCCAGTCGAGGACCAGACGCAGCACGGCCAGTCTGCCGACGGTTCGCCCAGGCCCTCGGCGGTCAGGTAAAGCCAGGTATTCATCGCGGCATCTCGTGGACAGTCAAAGGAAGAAGGCGTCGTTGCAGGACGTTGAATTGGTGGGTGTCGGCGTCGCGTTCGACCTCCGTGGCCAGCCGCAAACGGCGCTGCCCCTGAGTGACCTGCACCGTGATGCGGAACCAGCGGCTGCCGGTGCCAAGTCCATGACTGCTCAGGCCTGCACCGGAGAGCAGCGGGTCTTGCGTAAAGGCCTGAACGCTGGCCCATCCAGTCGTCGAAGCCTGACTAACCAGCGCCGCAGCCGTGGTCGCGTCCACGTCATCGAGCGTCCTCAGCACCAATGCCGGGGCCGTGTTGACGTTCAGTGTTGCGTGGCCGGGCAACATCGCCACCCAAGGCTCAAGTTGACGCAGCACATGAGCGTCAACCCCCGGCAGCAGGCGCAGTTGGCTCAGTTCTCGGAACGCTCCTACCTGAGCAAGTTGCAGCGGTGGAAGATCCAGCACGTCGAGCAAGCGCGCCCAGCGGTTGAGGGTGACTTGATCGATCTGCCCCTGACTCAACAACGAGTTGAGATTGAAGCGCCCGGCGAGGTCCTCGATATCAACGCGGATCTGCGCACCTTCGACGTCGAAGTCGGGAGTCATCCGCGCCCAGTCCTGGGTCAGGTCGACGGTTTTTTGCGAGCCCTGCGCCGCGTCCCGCAAGCGCAAAAGCGCCCAGCTTTCCCCCGCAACGGCGAGTTGGCGCATTTGAATGTGCTGCAGGACCTGGCCGCTGCTGTGTAGCGACAGGCGATGGCTGCGCAGCAAGCCGCTGGTGATCAACAACGCCAGACTCATGACCAGCAACACGCTGATCAACGCGATACCGCGTTGATGCCTCCTCATGGCAACGCGCCGGGCAACAGCAATACCCGACGAATCGCCTCGAAACGACCAGTAGAGAATTGCACTTCCACCGCCATCGGCCGCTTCACGCCCCGCCCGGATGGCCAATCGCTGCTCCAACCGGACTGTGCGTCAAACACCCGCCAACTCAAGTCTCGAACATCGCCCAGCAGTTTTTGCCGCTGCACGCTCGGCACCCCCTCCCCCTGACTTTCACGCCACAGCGTGCCGTTATCGAGTCGATAGGTCAGCAACTGGCGCTCGCTGCGCGGCTGGTCCAAAGGGTTGCGCCAATGGCTGCGCTGCAACTGCAGCACCGATTGCTGGAGCACGACAGGTTGATCGGTGGCGTGCAGCACATCCCGTTCGATCACCGCCACCGCCCGTTGCAGGCTTCGGAACTCACGCTCATGCTCCGTCGTCCCTCGTTGCACGCGCACCACGCCATCGAACAGCCCCCAACTGGCCAGGCCCAGCAACACGAAGATCGCCATGGCGATGACCAGTTCCAGCAAGGTGAAACCGCTCTGCTTATTCATCACGATGAGGTATCCAGCCACTGGCGCGGTATACGGTTTGCTCGCGCCCGGAAAGGCTGACGTCAACTTCGACCTTGAGCAGGCGCGGGTCGGACGAAACGCTGATGCGCTGGTGCAGCAACCAGTCGCGGCGATCCATCGACACGATCCGTTGTTGCTGGTCGAGGGGCCATCCGGTTTGCAGGCGCAGTTCATTCAGATGGTTGTCTGCCAGCCACGCGGCGAAGAGTCGTTCTTCGATCGCGCCGGTTTGCCTGAGCACATATTGGCTCGCCGACAACACGGCCGCCGCCAGCGTCGAAAAGATCGCCAGGGCCACCATGATTTCCAGCAAGGTGAAGCCACGCATGCGTGAAGCAAACGGCCGGCTAGCCATCGATCACCACCTGGCCAAGGCCATCGCTGGACAGGTTGAGCCACGTCTTTTTGTCGCTGCCAATCGTCAGCGTAAAGACGCTGGTTTCATCGTTGCTGAACATCAGCACCTGAGGAGGTCCATCGTCGGCGCCAAGGGTTACCGGATGACCGTCCTGTTCAAGCCGTAGCCGCACGTTTTCGGGCCATCGATAAAAAGCCGCCATCGGTTCCCAGCCCTGAACATCGAGCCTCATCACCCGATAACCCTCGACACTCAGCCGCAAGCCGAACTCCTGGCCATCGAGCACTGCGCGTTCACGCAACTGTTGAATCACGCCCACGATCCCATGCGCTTCCTGCCGGGCCTGACGCGCCGGATTCGACCCGGTGGCGAAGCTCACCATGCCCAACAGCACGCCGATCAAAACGATCACGATCATCAGTTCGAGCAAGGTGAATCCCCGACAACGCTGGCGCATGATTCAGTCGCCCCAGTTGCCGATATCGGCCGCATGCCCTTCGCCACCCTTCACGCCATCGGAACCGAGGGAATACAAGTCATAGCTGCCGTCCACCGAATGCACACCGGGATTGAGGTACTGATAGGGCGTGTTCCACGGATCGACCGGCAGGCTTTTCAGATACCCATGAGGGTTCCAGTTCCTCGCCGCCGGCAGGCCGGAAGGTTGTTTGCTCAAGGCTTCCAGCCCCTGCTGTGTCGAGGGGTAGTTGAAGTTGTCGAGGCGATACATTTCGAGCGCCGTGGCGATGGCCTGGAGATCAATTTTGCTGGCGGTGACTTTGGCCTGGTCGGGACGGCTCATGAACTGCGGCACCACGATGGCCCCCAGCACGCCGATGATGACCACCACCACCATGATTTCGATCAGGGTAAAACCGCGTTGAGCGCGAGGGCTGTTTCTCTGTGCTGCATTCATGGGTCAATTCACCAATTGGTTGAGGCTGAGAATCGGTAGGAGGATGGCCATGACGATCAGCAGCACCACGCCGCCCATCAGCACCAGCATGGCCGGTTCAAAAAGGCTCACGACCAGTGCGATACGCGCTGCCAGGCTGCTTTCCTGCTGCTCGGCGGCCCGCACCAGCATGCGATCGAGTTCACCGGCACGTTCGCCGCTGGCGATCATGTGCAGCATCATCGGCGGGATGTCGCCGCTCAGTTCCAGGCCGCGAGTCAGCGTTCCACCTTCACGGACCGAGCGCGCGACATCGGCCATGCGGCTGCGGATGGTCAGGTTGCCGATGACGGCCGCCGCGATCTCCAGCGCGTCCACCAATGGCACTGCACTTTTGCCGAGGATTGCCAGCGTGCTGGCGAACCGCGCGGCTTCCATCGCCCGCAGCACTTCGCCCATGACCGGCAGTTTCAACGCGAGACGATGCCAGCGCAGGCGCCAGGCCGGATGGCGCAGGCTCCAGCGCCAGAGGCCGAGCAACGTCGCCAGCACGCCCATCAACAGCAGAAAGTGATTGCGCAGCCCATTGCTGAGGGCGATCAGTGCCTGCGTCAGCCAGGGCAACGGCTGGCCACTGTCGACGAAGATTTTCACCACATCCGGCACCACGTAGCCGAGCAGAAAACCAACAATCGCGACGCTGGCCAACATCAGGATCAACGGGTACACCAGGGCCATCTGGATTTTCTGCCGCGACGCCTGGCGGGCCTGGGTGTAAGCGGCCAGTTGTTCCAGCACATGCCCCAAGTGACCGGAACGTTCGCCAGCCGCGACGGTGGCGCGGAACAATTCGGGGAACGCCTTGGGAAATTGAGCCAGCGCCGTCGACAGGGCATGACCTTCCATCACCCGACTCCTGACCGCCGACAACAGACCGGCAACCTTGCGCTTTGCGCTCTGCTTCGTCACCGCTTCAAGGGCTTCCTCCAGAGGCAGCCCCGCCTGAACGAGGGTGGACAGCTGCAAGGTCAACAGCGCCAGATCCGCTGCGCTCAGACGTCCGCTGCGAGGCTGCGTCCCCGTGTCGCCACCTGCCCTGACCTCGCTCAACTCACGCGGCCACAAGCCGCGTTCACGCATCAGTTGCCGGGCATGACGCGGGCCGTCGGCCTCCAGTCGGCCTTTGCAGCGTCGGCCCTGGGCGTCGTCAGCGCGGTAATCGAACGTCGGCACTCGCTAGTCCTCCTGCGTCACGCGCAGTAATTCGTCGAGGCTGGTCGCGCCCTCCAGCACCCGCTGGCGACCGTCCTGAAACAGGCTGCGGGAGACCTTGCGCGTCTCTTCTATCAACGCCTGTTCACTCGCACCTTGATGAATCAGAACCGAGACGGCGGGCGTCACGCTGATCAGCTCGTAGATTCCGATCCGCCCGCGATAACCGTGCTGGCACTGGTCGCACCCAACCGCCCTGAACAGTTGCGGTGGCGCTGCGGAATCGAGCCCTAAGCGTTCGCACGTGGCGCCATCGGCGCTGTATGCCGCTTTGCAATGGGGACACAACGTGCGCAGTAAACGCTGGGCCAGAATGCCCACCAGCGACGACGCCAACAGGTAGGCATCGACGCCCATGTCCACCAGCCGCGTTACTGCACCGACGGCACTGTTGGTGTGCAACGTCGAGAGCACCAGGTGCCCGGTCAGTGATGCCTGGACGGCGATTTCCGCCGTCTCGCGATCACGGATTTCGCCGACCATCACCACGTCCGGATCCTGACGCAAAATCGCCCGCAAGCCGCGGGCAAACGTCATGTCCACTTTCGGATTGACCGGCATCTGCCCCACACCCGGCAGGTGATATTCGATGGGGTCTTCGACCGTGAGAATGTTGCGTGTCTGATCGTTCAGGCTGCTCAGTGCGGCGTACAGACTGGTGGTCTTGCCGGAACCGGTGGGCCCGGTCACCAGGAGAATGCCGTGAGGTTTTGCGAGCAACTGGCGCAACGCGGCGAGGGTATCGGCAGGCATACCGAGTCGCGGCAGTTCCAGGCGCCCGGCCTGCTTGTCGAGCAGGCGCAGCACCACCCGTTCGCCGTGGGCCGAAGGCAGCGTAGAGACCCGCACATCGACTTCGTGCCCGGCCAGCCGCAGGGCCATTCGACCATCCTGCGGGACCCGCTTTTCAGCAATGTCCAGGCGCGCCATGACCTTGATCCGCGACACCAGCAAGGTGGCCAGTTCACGTCGGGGCCTGAGTATTTCGCGCAATTGCCCGTCGACGCGCATGCGTACCGACAGGTACTGCTCGAAAGTTTCCAGGTGCACGTCCGACGCGTGCTCGCGCACCGCTTCGCTGAGCAGTGCGTTGATCAACCGGATGATCGGCGCGTCGCCCTGCTGCTCCAGCAGGTCGGCGGTTTGCGGGACTTGATCGACCAGGCTGAGCAGGTCCAGCTCTTCGTCCAGCCCCTGGGCAACTTGCTCGGCCGCGCTCTGACCTTCGCGATAAGCGACGGCCAGACGTGCGGCGAACTCATCTGGCTCAAGCACCCGCATCGGCAGATCCCGAGTGTTTGCCCGACGGGCTTCCGACAGGGCCGTGAGTGGCGTATTGGCGCGCAGCACAAGGCTTGAGCCCGGCCCGTCGTGCTCCAGCAGTACGCCGAAACGCCGGGCGAAACCGAAGGGCAATTGCTGGAGGGATTCACGCGGTTCGTTCATGGCGATTCCGCCGCTTGCTTACGCAAATCGAACACGGGGGCGTCGGGTGCGGGGTCGAACAATTGACGCGCCTCGGCCGGCAGCAGCAAGGAGTTGTTCCCTCGCGCGCCAGGCTTGCTCAATTCACGCAGCGCGTTGTAACGCTGCTGGCTGACGTCTGACAGGTCTTCCTTGCTGCGCACGATGGTCGGCCGCAAAAACACCATCAGGTTGCTTTTGGTCTGGGTGTCGCGGGTCCAGCGAAACAGCGCACCGAGGTAGGGAATATCGCGCAGCAACGGCACCCCGCTCTGTTGGGTGCGGACGCTGTCCCTGATCAGCCCGCCGATGACGATGATTTCGCCATCGTTCGCCAGGATCGTGCTCTTGAGCGCACGTTTGTTGGTAATCAGGTCCGAAGAATCGATACCCGATACAGAAGGCGCGATGTCCGACACTTCCTGCGCGACCTCCAGGCGCAACGTCGAACCTTCGTTGATGTACGGCTTGATTTTCAGGCTGATGCCCACGTCCTTGCGCTCGACGGTGGTAAACGGATTTTCCGCGCCGTTGCTGTTGGTGGCGTAGGAGCCGGTCTTGAACGGGACGTTTTGGCCGACGATGATTTCTGCCTCCTGATTGTCCAGAGTCAGCAGGCTCGGCGTGGACAGCAGGTTGCTGCGGGTGTTGCTGGCCAGCGCCGAAACCAACGCGCCGAAGCGGTCATTGCCCAGTTGCAGGATGGCCCCTTCCGGTGCGGTTTTTTTCTCGTCAAAGTTCAGCCCGCCAATGATCGGAATGTCGGTGCCGGGAAAGTTGATGAAGCCTTTTGCATCGCTGCCGCTGACGCTCCACTGAACACCCACGGCCTCAGCGATGTCCCCGGAAATCTCGACGATGGCGGCATGGATCAGCACCTGAGCCCGAGGCTGGTCCAACTGACGCACGATGTCCTCGATGGTGCGGATTTGCGCCGGTTCGGCAATCAGCACCAGCGCATTCTGGCTTTCATCGGCCTTGATCATGAACGTCGTGCCGGGTGAGTTATCCCGGGGGCCACCGACGGCCGTTGCCGGCTTTCGGCCCTGCCCCATCGTTTCGAGGACCTCGGCCAATTGCCTGGCATCGCTGTGACGCAGGCGAATCACCCGCGCGTTGTCGAGGGTGGCGGTCGCGGGGGTATCGAGACGGCGTGCGAGGTCGATCAGGCGCTGGCGAACCGACGGTGAACCAATGAGGATCAGCCGATTGGTTCTGGCGTCGGCCAATACCTGGATCGCCGTATCAGCGCTGCGCTTGCCCAGCGAGGACTCCATGACAGTCGCCACATCAGCGGCCTGAGCGTGTTGCATTTGCACCACGGCATGCTGATTGTTCTGCCCGGAATCCAGTTGCCGGACCACCTGCGCGATACGGTTCACATTGGCCGCAGTATCGGTGACCACCAGCGCATTGGCTGACACCGAAGGACCGACATAGCCATTGGCCGACACCAGCGGCCGAAGCAGGCCGGCCACGTCGGAAGCGCTGCTGGTGTTCAGTTCGACGACCCGGGTGATGAATTGAGAAGCCGTAGCGTTTTTTGCAATGCCTTGGCCGGCGCGGGTTTTCGCTTCGGTGACCGGCGTAATCAGGATCCGGTCACCCTCGTCGATGACCGTGAAGTTGTGGGCATCCAGCACCGAATAAAACAATCGGCGAACACCTTCGCGGTCGAGGGCCTGACGGGACATGACGGTGATGCGCCCGGAGACTCTGGGATCAAGCACCACCGTGGTCCCGAGAATGGAGGAGATTTCCTCGACGATGTCGCGCAGCTCGGCATTGTTCATCCCCAGTTGCCATTTTTCTTCCTCGGCCCGTACCGCGCCGTGAAAGAGTGACAGCGCCAACGCGGCGAGAAAAAGCAGGGTGCGCAACGCCTGCGCGCTGATGGAACAGTTCATGGGTTGATCACTCTGACGGCCCGGTGAGCGGGCGTAGAAAATGCGCAGGAGTCGCGGGGGCCGGAGCCTCGGCGTGCGGGTCGAATCGACGCAAGAGCTGCGTGTCAGACGTCTGCAGCATCAGCACTTCTTCTCGCCCCTTGTTCCACAACACCGCCCGATCCGCCTCGACGCGACGCAGAACGCTGCCGCCCGGCAACGGATCGCCCACCTGATAAATCCGCGAGCCTTGAGCGTCTGCCAGCAGCGCTCTGGACAACCCTGTGGCGAGGACAAAACTGGCCTGCAGGGTCAGCGGCTCGGCACTGGCCAATAACGTGGCTCCCGCCGTCAGACCGAGCACCGTCGCCACCGCAGTGGTATCCAGAGGTGCACGGGACGGTGGCGTCACTATCGTTGAAACGACAGGCATCGCTGCGACACGGCTTTGACGAAATCCCCACTCTTGCCACACCAGAAAGGCTCCGTACGCGACGGTCACCAGCAGCAGGCAGAGGGTGCAGAGTCGCCCGTTCACTCGGCGCGCTCACTGCGAACAAGACTGCACAAGGACATTCGCCGCAGTACGCGGTGACCGCATAGTTCGTGGAAAATCACCGCACCGACATGCATCGCGATCAGCAGTGAAAGCACCAGGCACGACCAAACGTGAATGGTGACAAACAGCGCGATAAGCGCTGGATCACTCAGCGGCTGCGCAATATCGAACCACCCGAATACATCGATCGGGCGGTCCATCATCAACACACCGGTCACCAGCACGACAGTCACCGTCAGGTAGATCAGCGTGTGGGCAAACAGCGCGAGTTTTTCCATAGGCGACAAGGTGTTCACGCTCGTCTGCCGGGCGTGAACGACAAAAATAAACAGACGCCAGACAAAAAACGGGATGAACACCGTTGTCAGCGACACATTGATAAAGGCAACCCGCTCACCGACGCGGGCTGGCACGTCCACGCAGGCCACATAGAACCCCGACGCCAGCGTCCAGATGATCACCGCCGCCGACAACCAGTGCAGCCATACGCGTTGGGTGGAGTAACCCAAAACCGTCATTTTTCAACTCGACTTTCAACAGGAAAATTAGCCTTCAGGCAATCCTGTTCCGGATCGCCTGAAGTGTTGCGAGAGACTTAGATTTTGTCCCACGCCATGTGCCAGTGTGCCCCTACACCGGGCTCGAAGCCGTTGGCCGTCGGGCTGTACTGCTTGCAGTAACCGGCCTCGGGGAGTGGCTTGCATTCGAAGATTTCATTGGTCTTCGGTTGCAGCACTTTGGTGCCGGCGGTGTACCCGCTGATGCCTTCGGGGAACACGAAGTCGTGCTCGATGCCCGCGCCTTCACCGGTCATGAGGGTGGGTTGGGTGTCCTGGCGAGTGGTGCGGCCATCCAGCGTGGTGCCGACCAGCGTCAGGGTGTGTTTGCCGGGATTGCTGCGGACATCCATGGTCAGCCAGGTCGGACCGCTGTCCACCTGCGTCGCGACGGAACCGACCGGCTTGTTGTTCTCGTCGAACAAGGTCGCTTCGACGTTCATCGTACGGTTCGAAATCATGCTGAACTGGACGTTGGCCAGGCCTTTTTCCAGAACGTATTCGGCTTGCTGGGAGGCCACCGACATGCGCGCAGCGGTGTCTTCCTTCATGTCCAGCTGAACTTCGTAACGGGTTACGCCGCTTTCTTTCTGGGCGTAGAGGGTGTTGTTACCCCGGACCGGTTCGATGTTGCCGTTCTCATTACGAATACCGGCGCGGATAAGCGAATGAGTGCTGTTGATTTTTTCTGCCAGTTTGAACGCCCAGTTATTCGGCGAGCCTTCCTCGGCAGTGTCGATGGAGATCTCGACGTCGTAATCCGGGCTGACACCGCTGGCAGAGAATGCACGGGCCTTGACCTTGTCGCCGATCAGCAATTGGGTCGATGGCGTGATGCCGCCAACAGAGGTCCAGCCACCGGGCAACGACGGTTCGCCGAGGATGTTCACATCGACGGCGTTGTAAAACGCCGCGTCGGTATCTCCGACGGTCCAGATCCCGAGGATGACGTGCTGTCCGGATTTGTCGTCAGGAATGTTGCAGTTGTGTTTGGCGCCGGATACCGGCAGCTGATGATTGCCCTCGACGACGCAGAACGGGGTGCTTTCGAACGAGGCGCGCTTGAGGGATTCGTTAACGTTCCAGCCGTTGCGAGTGATGAAGTACTCATGCTTGGTGGCCGGATGAGCCTGGGTGTAGCGCCATTGGAAATCGATGTTACGGTCTTTGATTTCCGTTAATTGCCAACGGGTAGCGGACTGAGCATCCATAGCGGAGAACGATGGATGACCGCCACTCGGAATCTTGCCATCGATCGGCCCTTGCAAAGGCGCACCGCCTGTACCAGCCGGAAAACCTTTGAACGTTTCGCCAACACTTTGAGGCTCGTATTGCGCGGCACCACAGTTGGTGTTCACCCCTTTCTGGCACAGCAGCGCGCGCGATGGCGGCACTTCCATATAGCCGTGTGCCGAAACAGTTTGAGACGCCAACATTGCCGATAACAGGATCATTGAAGAGGAGCATGCGGTTAGCGCTCCTCCCTTGTAGAAGGTCTTTTTCATGAGTGTGTTCCAGACTACTTATCGAAAATTAAGGCGCCATAAGGACGCCGCTGTTCGTAATCTCGTTCGGTGGGTTGCACCGGACGAAGGTCTGAAACCTTACTGAGATGGGCACGAATTCTATGTAGGACAAGTCACCGCTTACATGGGGATTACTCTCTCTCTTCACTTGTCTGACAAAGAGGGAAAACTTTCTTACAGGATGAAACGGATTAGGCGGGCACACGGTATTTCAGACAAAAAAAAGCCTGCCCGGCGTTGGCCGGACAGGCTTGATGGGACCTGCGAGGACTACTCGTGATACTGCGCCGACAGCTCATGCACCGCGCGCAGGAACGCACCCGCATGTTCCGGATCGACTTCCGGCGTAATGCCATGACCCAGGTTGAACACGTGGCCGCTACCCTTGCCGTAGCTGGCGAGGATCCGTCCGACTTCGGTACGAATGGCTTCCGGTTTGGCGTAGAGCACGGTCGGGTCCATGTTGCCTTGCAAGGCAACTTTGTCGCCAACGCGAGCCCGGGCATTGCCGATATCGCACGTCCAGTCCAGGCCCAGCGCATCAGCACCGGCATCAGCGATGCTTTCCAGCCACAGGCCGCCGTTCTTGGTGAACAGGATGACCGGAACCTTGCGGCCTTCGTGTTCGCGGATCAGGCCGCTGACGATTTTGCGCATGTAGGCCAGGGAGAATTCCTGGTACGCCGCCGCCGACAGGTTGCCACCCCACGTGTCGAAGATCTGCACCGCTTGCGCGCCGGCCATGATCTGGCCGTTGAGGTACGAGGTCACCGACTGCGCCAGCTTGTCCAGCAGCAGGTGCATGGCTTGCGGGTTGTCGTAGAGCATGGCTTTGGTCTTGCGGAAGTCTTTCGACGAGCCGCCTTCAACCATATAGGTGGCCAGGGTCCATGGGCTGCCGGAGAAGCCGATCAACGGTACACGGCCGTTCAGTTCGCGGCGGATGGTGCTGACCGCGTCCATCACGTAACCGAGGTCTTTGTGCGGATCAGGAATCGGCAGGGCTTCGATGTCGGCCATCGTGCTGACGACTTTTTTGAAGCGTGGGCCTTCACCGGTTTCGAAGTACAGGCCCTGGCCCATGGCGTCCGGGATGGTGAGGATGTCGGAGAACAGGATTGCCGCGTCCAGTTGCGGATAGCGGTCGAGCGGTTGCATGGTGACTTCGCAAGCGAACGCCGGGTTCATGCACAGGCTCATGAAGTCGCCGGCCTTGGCACGGCTGGCGCGGTATTCAGGCAAGTAGCGACCGGCCTGACGCATCATCCACACAGGGGTGACGTCTACAGGTTGCTTGAGCAGGGCGCGAAGGAAACGGTCGTTCTTCAGGGCAGTCATGTCGGCATCCGGAAAAAAAGTGCGGGCATTTTCTCAGAGCTCGACGCAAAAGGCACGGATGCAGGTCAGCCTTTTGTCTATCGGGTCAATTTGTCGCGGGTTACATCAACTAAATCTGCGTTGAATTTACCGGCCTCTTCGCGGGCAAGCCTCGCTCCTACAGGGTCATATTGCACCTGTAGGAGCGAGGCTTGCCCGCGAAGGGAGCGACGCCGATCAAGCAGATTTAGACGCCCAGGTAGTCCAGGATCCCTTCAGCCGCATTGCGGCCTTCGAAGATCGCCGTCACCACCAGGTCGGAACCGCGAACCATATCGCCACCGGCGAAGATTTTCGGGTTACTGGTCTGGTGCTTGAACTGACCTTGTTCAGGCGCAACTACGCGGCCCTGGCTGTCGGTCTGGATGCTGAACTGCTCGAACCACGGCGCCGGGCTTGGACGGAAACCGAAAGCGATGACCACGGCGTCGGCCGGGATGATCTCTTCGGAGCCCGGGATCGGCTCGGGGCTGCGACGGCCACGGGCGTCCGGCTCGCCGAGACGGGTCTCGACCACCTTCACGCCTTCAACCTTGTCTTCACCCACGATGGCAATCGGCTGGCGGTTGTAGAGGAATTTCACGCCTTCTTCCTTGGCGTTCTTCACCTCTTTGCGCGAGCCAGGCATGTTCGCTTCGTCACGACGATACGCACAGGTCACCGACTTGGCGCCCTGGCGGATCGACGTACGGTTGCAGTCCATCGCCGTGTCGCCGCCGCCCAGTACCACGACCTTCTTGCCTTTCATGTCGACGAAATCTTCCGGCGACTTTTCAAAGCCCAGGTTGCGGTTGACGTTGGCGATCAGGAAGTCGAGCGCGTCATGCACGCCCGGCAGGTCTTCACCGGCAAAGCCGCCCTTCATGTAGGTGTAGGTGCCCATGCCCATGAACACGGCATCGTATTCTTCGAGCAGTTGCTCGACGGACACGTCCTTGCCCACTTCAGTGTTCAGGCGGAACTCGATGCCCATGCCGGTGAAGACTTCGCGGCGATTGCTCAGCACGGTCTTTTCTAGTTTGAACTCCGGGATGCCGAAGGTCAGCAGACCACCGATTTCCGGGTTCTTGTCGAACACCACCGGGGTCACGCCGCCGCGCACCAGCACATCGGCACAACCCAGGCCGGCCGGGCCTGCACCGATGATCGCGACACGCTTGCCGGTCGGTATGACCTTGGACATGTCAGGGCGCCAGCCCATGGCGAACGCGGTGTCGGTGATGTACTTCTCGACCGAACCGATGGTCACCGCGCCGAAGCCGTCGTTAAGAGTGCAGGCACCCTCGCACAGACGATCCTGCGGGCACACCCGGCCGCACACTTCCGGCAAGGTGTTGGTCTGGTGCGACAGCTCGGCGGCCTGGAGGATGTTGCCCTCGGCCACCAGTTTCAGCCAGTTCGGAATGAAGTTGTGCACCGGGCACTTCCATTCGCAATACGGGTTACCGCAACCCAGGCAGCGGTGGGCCTGATCGGCCGAATGCTGGGGTTTGAAGGGTTCGTAGATCTCCACGAACTCTTTCTTGCGTTGACGCAACAGTTTCTTCTTCGGATCTTTGCGCCCGACGTCGATGAACTGGAAGTCGTTATTCAGACGTTCAGCCATTGTTAAAACCTCATCAAACTCTTCAGGCGCATATCACTGCGGGTTGGCACGGGTGCTGGAAAGCAACGTTTTCAAGCTGGCAGCCTTGGGCTTGACCAACCAGAAACGGCGCAGGTAGTCATCGAGGTTTTCCGCGAGTTCACGACCCCACTCGCTGTCGGTTTCCTCGACGTACTCGTTCAGCACGCGTTGCAGGTGGCTACGGTAGGCTTCCATCGCTTCGCCGCTGATCCGCTGGATTTCCACCAGTTCGTGGTTGACCCGGTCAACGAAGGTGTTGTCCTGGTCGAGCACGTAGGCGAAACCGCCGGTCATGCCTGAGCCGAAGTTGTAACCGGTTTTGCCCAGGACGCAGACGAAACCACCAGTCATGTATTCGCAGCAGTGATCGCCAGTGCCTTCCACCACGGTGTGAGCACCGGAGTTACGCACTGCGAAACGCTCGCCCGCAGTGCCGGCAGCGAACAACTTGCCGCCGGTGGCGCCGTACAGGCAGGTGTTGCCGATGATGGCACTGTCCTGAGTCTTGTAGGCGCTGCCCTTCGGCGGAACGATGACCAGTTTGCCGCCGGTCATGCCTTTGCCGACGTAGTCGTTGGCGTCGCCTTCCAGGTACATGTTCAAACCGCCGGCGTTCCACACACCGAAGCTCTGACCGGCCGTCCCTTTGAAGCGGAAGGTGATCGGCGCGTTCGCCATGCCTTGGTTGCCGTGCTTGCGCGCGATTTCACCGGAGATCCGCGCACCGATCGAACGGTCGCAGTTGCAGATATCCAGCGCGAATTCGGCGCCGCTCATGTCGTTGATGGCCGAGGTGGCCATGTCGATCATTTTCTCGGCCAGCAGGCCTTTGTCGAACGGCGGGTTGCGGTCGACCTGGCAGAACTGAGGCTTGTCTGCCGGGATGTGATCGCTGCCCAGCAACGGGGTCAGGTCCAGGTGGTTCTGCTTGGCGGTCTGGCCTTCGAGGATTTCCAGCAGATCGGTGCGACCGATCAGCTCTTCGAGGGAGCGCACGCCCAGCTTGGCCAGCCACTCTCGGGTTTCTTCGGCGACGTAGGTGAAGAAATTCACCACCATGTCGACGGTACCGATGTAGTGATCCTTGCGCAGCTTCTCGTTCTGAGTCGCGACGCCGGTGGCGCAGTTGTTCAGGTGGCAGATACGCAGGTATTTGCAACCCAGCGCGATCATTGGCGCGGTGCCGAAACCGAAGCTTTCAGCGCCGAGGATGGCCGCCTTGATCACGTCGAGGCCGGTTTTCAGACCGCCGTCGGTCTGTACCCGGACTTTGCCGCGCAGGTCGTTGCCACGCAGGGTCTGGTGGGTTTCGGCCAGGCCGAGTTCCCACGGAGCGCCCGCGTATTTGATCGAGGTCAGCGGCGATGCGCCGGTGCCGCCGTCGTAGCCGGAGATGGTGATCAAGTCCGCGTAGGCCTTGGCCACACCGGCGGCGATGGTACCGACGCCCGCTTCTGCTACCAGCTTCACCGAAACCAGCGCCTTCGGGTTGACTTGTTTCAGGTCGAAAATCAGCTGCGACAAGTCTTCGATCGAATAGATGTCGTGGTGCGGTGGCGGCGAAATCAGGGTCACGCCCGGCACTGCGTAACGCAGCTTGGCGATCAGACCGTTGACCTTGCCGCCTGGCAGTTGACCGCCTTCGCCGGGCTTGGCGCCCTGGGCAACCTTGATCTGCAGCACTTCAGCGTTGACGAGGTATTCCGGGGTCACACCGAAACGGCCTGTCGCCACTTGCTTGATTTTCGAGCTCTTGATGGTGCCGTAGCGCGCCGGGTCTTCGCCGCCTTCGCCGGAGTTGGAACGCGCACCCAGGCGGTTCATGGCTTCGGCCAGGGCTTCGTGAGCTTCCGGCGACAGTGCGCCAAGCGAAATGCCGGCGGAGTCAAAGCGCTTGAGCACCGATTCCAGCGGTTCGATCTCGCTGATGTCCAGCGGCGTGGCCAGCGTCTTGACGTTGAACAAGTCGCGGATCATCGACACCGGACGGTTGTCCACCAGCGACGTGTATTCCTTGAACTTGCTGTAGTCGCCCTGCTGCACAGCGGCTTGCAGCGTGTTGACCACGTCCGGGTTGTACGCGTGATATTCGCCACCGTGGACGAACTTCAGCAGGCCACCTTGCTGGATCGGCTTGCGCGGGCTCCAGGCTTCGGCGGCGAGGGCTTTCTGCTCGGCTTCGATGTCGACGAAACGTGCGCCCTTGATGCGGCTCGGCACGCCACGGAAGCTCAGGTCGCAGACTTCCTCGGACAGGCCGATGGCTTCGAACAATTGAGCACCGCGGTAAGAAGCGATGGTCGAGATACCCATCTTCGACAGGATCTTCAGCAGGCCTTTGGTGATGCCTTTGCGGTAGTTCTTGAACACCTCATAGAGGTCGCCCAGGACTTCACCGGTACGGATCAGGTCGCCCAGCACTTCATAAGCCAGGAACGGATAGACCGCCGAGGCGCCGAAACCGATCAACACCGCAAAGTGGTGCGGGTCGCGTGCGGTGGCGGTTTCCACCAGGATGTTGGAGTCGCAACGCAGGCCTTTTTCGGTCAGGCGGTGGTGTACCGCGCCGGTGGCCAGGGAAGCGTGGATCGGCAACTTGCCCGGTGCAATGTGACGGTCGCTCAGGACGATCTGGGTGCGACCGGCGCGAACGGCTTCTTCAGCCTGATCGGCGACGTTGCGCACAGCCGCTTCGAGGCCAACGCTTTCGTCGTAGTTGAGGTCGATGATCGCTCGCTCGAAGCCCGGACGATCGAGGTTCATCAGCGAGCGCCACTTGGCCGGGGAAATGACCGGCGAGCTGAGGATTACGCGCGAGGCGTGCTCCGGCGACTCCTGGAAGATGTTGCGCTCGGCACCGAGGCAGATCTCCAGCGACATGACGATGGCTTCACGCAGCGGGTCGATCGGCGGGTTGGTCACCTGCGCGAACTGCTGGCGGAAATAGTCGTACGGCGTGCGCACGCGCTGGGACAGCACGGCCATCGGCGTATCGTCGCCCATGGAGCCAACGGCTTCGTAGCCTTGCTCGCCGAGCGGACGCAGCACCTGGTCGCGCTCTTCGAACGTGACCTGATACATCTTCATGTATTGCTTGAGCTGATCGACGTCGTAGAACGCCGAACCGTGGTCGTTGTCTTCCATGGTCGCCTGGATGCGCAGGGCATTCTTGCGCAGCCATTGCTTGTATGGATGACGGGATTTCAGACGGTTGTCGATCGCATCGGTGTCGAGGATCTGGCCGGTTTCGGTGTCCACGGCAAAGATCTGGCCCGGGCCAACGCGGCCCTTGGCGATCACGTCTTCAGGCTGGTAGTTCCAGACACCGATTTCGGACGCCAGGGTGATGAAACCGTTCTTGGTGGTGACCCAACGCGCCGGACGCAGACCGTTACGGTCGAGCAGGCACACCGCGTAACGACCGTCGGTCATTACCACGCCGGCCGGGCCGTCCCACGGTTCCATGTGCATCGAGTTGTATTCGTAGAACGCACGCAGGTCCGGGTCCATGGTTTCGACGTTCTGCCACGCAGGCGGAATGATCATCCGCACGCCACGGAACAGGTCGATGCCACCGGTGACCATCAGCTCGAGCATGTTGTCCATGCTGGAGGAGTCGGAACCGACGCGGTTCACCAGCGGGCCGAGTTCTTCCAGATCCATCAGATCGTTGGTGAACTTGGTGCGACGGGCCTGGGCCCAGTTGCGGTTGCCGGTGATGGTGTTGATCTCGCCGTTGTGGGCGAGGAAGCGGAATGGCTGGGCCAGCGGCCATTTCGGCAGGGTGTTGGTGGAAAAGCGCTGGTGGAACACGCAAATCGAGGTTTGCAGGCGCTGATCGCTGAGGTCTGGATAGAAGGCGGTCAAATCCGCCGGCATCATCAGGCCTTTGTAGATGATGGTCTTGTGCGAAAAGCTGCAGATGTAGTGATCGACGTCGGCGGCGTTGGCCACGGACGAGCGACGACGGGCGCTGAACAGCTTGATCGCCATGTCCTGATCGCTCAGGCCTTCACCGCCGATGTAGACCTGCTCGATCTGCGGCAGGCGCTCAAGGGCCAGGCGGCCGAGGACGCTGGTGTCGATCGGCACTTTGCGCCAGCCGACCAGGGTCAGGCCTTCGGCCAGGATCTCGCGGTTCATGTTCTCGCGAGCGGCTTCGGCTTTGACCGGGTCCTGGTTGAAGAAGACCATGCCCACCGCATATTGCTTGGGCAGTTCGACGCCGAAGGTTTCCTGGGCGATGGCTCGCAGGAACACGTCCGGCTTTTGAATCAGCAGACCGCAACCGTCACCGGTCTTGCCGTCGGCGTTGATCCCACCGCGGTGGGTCATGCAGGTCAGGGCCTCGATGGCCGTTTGCAAAAGGGTATGACTGGGCTCGCCCTGCATATGGGCTATCAGGCCGAAACCGCAGTTATCCTTGAATTCATCTGGTTGGTACAGACCTGCTTTCATAGACACTTTCTCACCAGGCTGCCTCTTATCGAGGCAAATTTCTTTTCAATTCAACCACTTACCATCCGCGCCGAACGTACGCCAGCTTTGCGGGGGCAAAAGGGAGGTCATTGTACACACCGACACAGAGGCTCACAAATTTGACGACGAAATGTCGCAAATCTATGTCGCATTTGTGAAAGGTTTAAAGCGATCTGCTGTGCTAGTCAAAACTTTTTTAATTTTGACTGCAACGACTCAAAGACTACTGTGACGCAGACACCACAAGGCACGCGGCCTGTAGAGGCGGCATGCGCTTGTAGAAATTTTGAGGTGCCGGGAGAGGCGGCCTGGGTAAGGCCGCCGAATCTTCAGCGAGTTGTTGCCAGTTCCTGTTGGACGCTGGCGACAGTGCGAGGCCAAGGTTTACCAGCCTGAACCTTCGCTGGCAAGGCCTTGATGGCGGTAACGGCGGCATCGCGGTTGGCGAAGTTACCGTAAGTGATGACGTAAAGCGGCTTGCCGTTGAGGACTTTCTTGAAATAACGGTACTCGCCGCCCTGCTCTTTCACGAAGTTTTGCGCGGTCGCCTCGGAGCTGGTGCCGAGGATCTGCACCACGTAGTTACCCGGAGCCTGACCGGCGTACCAGGTGCCGCCGGCAGCCTTGGCCGCAGCCGCTGGTTTCTCGGCAGGCTTGGCGGTTGCGACAGCCGCTGGCTTGGCTGGCGCAGGCGCTGGTGCCGGCTTCACTGCAGGCGCCGTCGGAACCGGCTTGGCCGTCGCGACCTGAGTCGGCGCTGGTGCAGGCGCCGGCGTCGGCTTGGCGGCTGGCGTCGGCGCAGGACCGGCCTGGATGCCCGCAGGAGGTGCGATGGTGGTCACGGTCGGCGGTGTAGCGCTGGAACCCTCTACCGGCACGCCATCGTCGCCCTCGGTGATGCCACCGGCGGCTTCAGCCAGCGGGCCACGCATGACCGGCTGCGAGTTGCCGACCAACGGCAATGGCATCGGTTGCGAATTACCGGCGAATTCCACGGCAGGTGCACCGCCGCTGTTAGGTTGTGGCGTGCCCTGGCCGAGCGGCAGTTGCGCCTGTTCGTTGGCAGGTGCGCCGGTGGTCGGTGCTTTGCTGCGACCCGGCATCAACCAGGCGGCGGCTACCGCGACCACGACGACGGCGGAAATCGCCAATACGTGTTTCTTCGGCATGTTGAACCCCATACTTGGACGCTTGACCGCTGAGCGGCTGGCAATCATGGCTTCGATCATTGCATCGCGGGCAACCTGGTTGATGTTGCCAGGCCAACCGTCGGAGCTTTCGTGAATATCAGAGATCTGTTCTGCGGTGAAAAGTTCGATACCCCGTCCAGCACCTTCGAGCCGCTGGTCCAGATATTCGCGGGTTTCTTCTTCGGTGTAAGGCTGCAGCTCGATGACGTGGAAGCGCTCTTCTTCAAGGCTCAGCGCCTCAAGTTGAGCGATCAGCGAGGATTCGCCGAACAGGAACACGTGCGGGCGGCCTTCCGGCGCACCGGCGGCCAACTCCATCAAGGCTTCGAGCGCTGACTCGTCGAGCTGCTCGGCGTCGTCCACCAGCAAATAGACTTCCTGACCGGTCAGCGCGAGCTGCACGACCTGAGCCAGAATCGCGCCGGTCTCGGCCTCGGCAACGTTCAGCGCCTGAGCCACCTGACGCAGCACGCCCGCCGCATCACCGGCGCCACGGGCGGAAACCACCACGCTTTGAACGGACTGTTTATTGGTGCTGGCCACCAGGGCCTGACGCAACAGGGTCTTGCCACTGCCTTGCGGGCCGGTGACCACCAGCAGCAACTGGCTGTAACGGGCCAGGTGGTGCAGCTGACCCAGCACAGGTTTGCGCTGGGCCGGGAAGAATTTGAAGCCAGGCACCCGTGGAGCAAAAGGGTCATGACTCAACTGGTAATGGCCGAGGAAAGCCTCGTCGGCGTGCAAACTAGTCATCGGGATCTTATTAACCTTTAAGCTGAGCCAGGGCGCGGTAATCCGCTCCCAGCGTGGCCTGTAGAACCTCTTTCGGATAATCGTCGGTCACCACTGCTTCGCCCATGTGGCGCAGCAGCACCAGGCGCAAACGACCGTCGATCACTTTCTTGTCAATTGCCATGTGTTCGAGAAAATCGGCTTCAGTCATCTCTTCAGGCGGGATGACCGGCAGGCCGGCACGCTGGAACAGGCGAATGCCGCGATCACGCTCTTGCTCACTGATCCAGCCCAGACGCGTGGACATTTCCAACGCCATTACAGTACCGGCAGCGACCGCTTCACCATGCAACCAGACACCATAGCCCATGTGGGTTTCGATGGCGTGGCCGAACGTGTGGCCCAGGTTCAACGTGGCGCGAACGCCGGTTTCCTTTTCATCGGCGCCGACCACCGCTGCCTTCGCCGCGCAGGAGCGCTCGATGGCATAGGTCAGGGCGACCTGGTCCAGGGCGCGCAGGCGATCGACGTTTTCTTCGAGCCAGGTCAGGAAGGGCTCGTCGCAGATCAAGCCGTATTTGATGACTTCAGCAAGCCCGGCGGACAACTCGCGGGCCGGCAGGGTATTGAGGGAGGCGGTATCGATCAGCACCACGTTCGGCTGATAGAACGCGCCGACCATGTTTTTGCCCAGCGGATGATTGATCCCCGTCTTGCCGCCCACCGAGGAGTCGACTTGCGACAACAGAGTGGTTGGAACCTGGATGAAATCGACGCCACGCTGGTAACAGGCGGCGGCAAACCCGGCCATGTCGCCAATCACGCCGCCACCGAGGGCGATCACGGTCGTGCGACGGTCGTGTCGTGCGGTCAGCAAGCCGTCGAAAATCAGTTGCAGGGTTTCCCAGGTCTTGAAGGCTTCGCCGTCGGGCAGCACCACGGAAATCACCGAATACTGCGCAAGGCTGCGGGTCAGACGTTCAAGATAGAGCGGCGCAACGGTTTCGTTGGAGATGATCGCCACTTGCCGTCCGCGAATATGCGGGGCCAGCAGCTCAGGCTGATCCAACAAACCTTCGCCAATATGAATCGGGTAGCTGCGCTCGCCTAGATCGACCTTGAGTGTCTGCATGTGTCCCCACAGTGAAGATGAAATCAGGCGTCCCGCCTTGAGTTATCGAGTATCCAGGGCATCTGATGGTGTGACGCCGTTCGGTAGCCATCCGCCACAACCTTGAGCGGTCATGGCAGGACGCCGAGGATAGCGCATTTCGCGCTGCGCTTTAACGGGGAGGCAGCTGCTGCAAGCGCTCGAGAATATCGAGCACCACCATACGCGGCGGCCGCTCATCCGTTTCAACCACCAGGTCGGCGATTTCCCGATAAAGCGGATCGCGCAACTCCAGCAAATCCCGAAGGGTCTTGGCCGGATCGGCGGTACGCAACAGTGGCCGATTGCGGTCGCGGGCAGTGCGGCCGACCTGCTGCTCCACGGAAGCGTGCAGATAAACCACCCGACCACCGGCACGCAGCGCCCGACGATTGGCTTCGCGCATGACTGCACCGCCGCCGGTCGCCAGCACCACGCCGTCGCAATCGCACAGCTCGGCAATCATCGCCTGCTCGCGGTCGCGAAAGCCCGGTTCGCCTTCCTTATCGAAGATCCATGGGATATTGGCGCCCGTGCGCAATTCAATTTCCTTATCGGAATCTTTGAATGGCAGGCGCAGCTCTTTGGCCAGCAACCGGCCGATGGTGCTTTTTCCAGCCCCCATCGGTCCAACAAGAATCAAATTTCGCACAGAATCAATGACTCACAGCAATCGCCTGGTTGTTCATGATACGCGGAGTGAGAAATACCAGCAGCTCGGATTTTTTCTCCGAAACCACGTCACGCCGGAAAAGGCGGCCAAGATACGGCACATCGCCGAGAAATGGCACCTTATCTACAACCTTGCTCTGAGTATTTGAGAAAACGCCACCGATTACGATGGTCTCGCCATCATTGACCAGGACCTTGGCGTTGACCTCGTTTTTCTTGATCGGCGGTACATCCTGGACCTTGTTCAGGTAGTCCGGTTCGTCCTTGGTGACCTTGACCTCCATGATGATCCGATTGTCCGGGGTGATCTGCGGCGTCACTTCCAGCGACAGCGAGGCCTCTTTGAAGGACACCGATGTGGCGCCGCTGGAGCTGGCTTCCTGGTACGGGATCTCGGTGCCCTTGAGGATTTTGGCGGTTTCCTTGTCGGACGTGACCACTTTGGGCTGTGAGACGATTTCGCCGTTACCGGTTTTCTCCATCGCGGTCAGCTCAAGATCCAGCAGCACATTGTCGGTGATGAAGGCGATACCGAGCCCCGAGGTGTTGGCGGCGGCGCCCATATCGACGAACGGCGAGTTGGTACTGGTGCTGCCGGGCGTGCCGATGGTCGACGAAGCATCGGCGCCGTTGCTGACCCCGGATGTGTTCCAGTTGCCTTTGTTCTGCAACGAACCGCCCCAGCGCACGCCGAGGCTTTTGTCATAGTCGACGTTGGCTTCGACGATTCGCGCCTCGATCATCACCTGACGCACCGGGATGTCCAGTTGCGCGACGATCCTGCGAAGTTCGTCGAGGCGATCCTGGGTCTGATAGGCAATGATGTTGTTGGTCCGGTCATCGACAGTGATCGACCCCCGCTCGTCCACTTTCGCCTCGGCACTGGTCACCGACGTGAACAACTTGGCGATATCCGCCGCCTTGGCGTAATTGACCTGCAGCAGCTCACGACGCAATGGCGCCAGATCGGCAATCTGCTTCTGCGACTCCAGCTCCTGACGTTCGCGCGCGGCAATCTCGTCGGCCGGCGCCACCAGCAACACGTTGCCGATCTTGCGCTTGTCCAGCCCCTTGGTTTTCAGCACCAGGTCCAGCGCCTGATCCCAGGGCACGTTTTGCAGGCGCAAGGTGATGCCGCCCTGCACCGTGTCGCTGGCCACCAGATTGAGGTTGGTGAAGTCGGCGATCAGTTGCAGCACCGAGCGCACATCAATGTCCTGGAAGTTCAGCGAGAGCTTTTCACCGGTGTAGGCAAAACGTTCGGCGTTGCGCTTTTGCAGGTCATCGACGGTCATCGGGCGAATGCTGACGGTGAGCTTGTTGTCGGTCTGGTAGGTCGAATAATCGAAGGCGCCGCTGGGCTCGATGCTGATGGTCGCCCGGTCCCCGGTGGCACTGGCGTTGACGAACTGCACCGGCGTGGCGAAATCCTTGACGTCCAGGCGCACTCGCAGAGGTTCTGGTAATTGGGTTCTGGAAAAGTTAAGGACGATTTTGCCATCGCGCTCCTGAATGTCCGGGGCGATGGAAGGGTCCGACAGGTCGATGACCACGTTGCCTTCGCCCTGGGTTCCACGCTGGAAATCCACGCCGCGAATGGCCTTGCTCACCGGCGCATAAGCCTTGGCCGGCGCCACAGTTGCCGTGGCGACCCGTGAAGGCCTGGCGACAGGCGCCGCAGCGTTACTGCCTCCCCGCCCGACCACAACGAACAGGTTGTTGCCTTCGACCCGTGCGGTGTACGGGGTCAATTGAGTCAGGTTGATGATCAGCCGCGTGCGGTCCTTGGCTTCTACCACTGTGGCGCTGCGGGCGTTGCCGCCGCCAAGATCACGGGTCTTGCTCGCCAACCGGCTGACCACGCCAGGCAGATCCAGCGCAATCCGCGCAGGCTGCTCCGTCGTGTAACCGTGGGGCGCCGGCGGCGCGTCATCGAATGACAACTTCAACTCGACGCGGTCTCCCGGCAGCGCGGCAACATCCAGCGCTTTGAGGTTGGCCGCTTGTACCATCGGCGACAGCAACGCTATCCATAGCGAAATACCGAAGGTTGAGAAAATCCTGTTCATTATTCGAGTTCCACTATGAGTGCTCTTTCAAAGGGATAGTCCGTGGCCGCTCCAGCCAGGCGCCTTCGCCGTCAGGAACGATTTCGACCACATCGACTTGCGAGCCGCTGATGGCGACGATCCGGCCATCGTTGCGCCCCAGGTAATCGCCGACTTTCAGCCGATGCACACCGCCCGCCCCGCGCAACAGCGCAAAGGAGCCCGCCGCATTGGAGATCGTGCCGACCATTTCAAACTGCTCGATGTTGAAACCTTCGAGGTACTGCTTGACCCGGCTGGGGTCTGGTTTGACATTGCGTGCGCCATGCTTTTGGCCGGCCAGATCAACTCTGAGCTGCCGGGAAAACGGGCTTCGCAAGTTAGCGGCGCTGTAGGTGAACGTTGGGTAAGACCGGAATGTCGGCGTTGGTTCAATCCTGCCGGGCGCACGTAGACGCATTTCGTTCATGTAAGCGTCGAGATCACTGAAGTCGTTGCTGCCACCACAACCGGCCAGGGCGGCCAACATCCCGATCATCGGAAAAATACGAATCGGGCTCATTTTTGCAGCCCCTTGTCGTTGTAGCGGTAAGTCTTGGCGAGGATGCTCATGCGCAATTTCGAGCCGCCTTCGGGGTTGGCCGGGGCAAGGTCGAAGTCATGCAGGGTGACGATCCGTGGCAGCCCGGCCACGCCACTGACGAACGTGGCGAGGTCATGATAGGCACCGGTGACAGTGATCTGGATCGGCAGTTCGATGTAGAACGGCTGAGTGACCTCAGGCAGCAGTTTGATCTCTTCAAACTCCAGCCCGCTTCCGAGGCCGGTACGCGTGATGTCCTCCAGCAGACCGGGCACTTCGGTGTCGCTGGGCAATTGCCGCAGGAGTACGCCGAAGGAGTTCTCCATTTCCTTCATCTGCTGGGTGTACAGCTCAAGATTCGCCGCCATGTGGGCCTTGGTGGCGAATTGCTCCTTGAGGGTCGACTCTTCCTCGCGCTTGAGTTCAAGCTGGCTCTCAAGGTCACTGATGGAAAAGCTGTAGCCCAGCGCCAACACCAGAATCATCAATAGAAGACCCGCCAGCGCCTTGATGGCGGGCGGCCAGGACCCCATGTTGTTGGTGTCCAGATCGTTGATGTCGATCTTGCGCAGCCCTTCGATCCATTCGGCCGGCTTCATTGAACGGCCTCCACGGCAGCAGGCTGGGTCTGGCGCACGGTCAACTGAAAGACGTTGGCCTGATCCAGTTGGCCTGCGGTGGTCGCCTTGACCTCTGTCAGGGTGGGCGCATCGAACCAGTCCGATGCATCCAGATTGCGCATCAAGTCGGAAACTCGGTTATTGGATTCTGCCGCGCCGGTGATGGACAGGGTTTTACCTTCCATTTTCACCTCGGTGAAATAGACCCCGTCCGGCAAGGTGCGCGCCAACTGATCGAAGATCCGCCCGCTGATCGGACGATTGCCCTGCAGGTCCTGAATGATGCGCATGCGTTCGACCAGTTGCTGACGCCGTGCCTTGAGGTCGCTGATCTGTTTGATCCGCTCGTCGACCACCGCAATCTGTTTACCGATGTAATCGTTTCGGGCGACCTGCCGGTCGATGGCGCCGTTGAGGGCCCGATCCGCGACCAGCACCACTGCCACAGCGCCCACCAGCACGCCGACCAGCGCCAGCAAAAAGCGTTTGCGACGTGCGTCCCGCAGCTCTTCGCGCCAAGGTAAAAGGTTGATCCGCGCCATCAGTCGAAGCTCCTGAGGGCTAACCCGCAGGCGATCATCAGCGCCGGCGCATCGCTGGCCAGGGCACCGGCGTTGACCTTGCTGCCCAGGGTCATGTCGGAGAATGGATTGGCCACTTGCGTCGAAGTGCCCAGGCGCTCCTCGATCAATCGGTCCAGCCCCGGAACCGAAGCGGTGCCGCCAGCCAACAGGATATGGTCGACCGAGGTGTACTGGCCGGAAGCAAAGAAAAACTGCAACGAACGCGACACTTGCTGCACCAGCGCATCACGGAAGGGCTGCAACACTTCGCTGACGTAATCGTCCGGCAAACCGCCCTGCTTCTTCGCCAGCCCCGCTTGCTCAACGGTCAGGCCATAACGCCGCTGGATTTCTTCCGTCAGTTGACGACCGCCGAACAACTGTTCGCGGGTGTAGATGATTTTCCCGTTGCGCAGCACGCTCAGGGTGGTCATGGTCGCGCCGATGTCGACCACGGCGACTGTCAGATCTTCGCGAGACGCCGCCAGATGCCCGGTCAGCAGGCCGAAGGAGCGCTCCAGCGCGTAAGCCTCGACATCGACCACGCGCGCCGTCAGGCCGGCCAGTGCGAGCGCCGCTTCACGGACTTCGACGTTTTCCTTGCGACACGCTGCCAGCAGCACACTGACCCGTTCCGGGTTGCGTGCCGATACGCCCTGTACTTCAAAGTCGATGGCGACTTCGTCCAGTGGATAAGGGATGTATTGATCGGCCTCGATCTTCAGTTGGTTTTCCAGCTCGTCGTCGGAAAGACCTGCATCCATTTCGATGGTTTTGGTGATGACGGCAGAACCGGCCACGGCTACGGCCACATTCTTGAGGCTGGTTCTGGCCTTGAGCAACACGCGTGAAAGCGCCTGACCCACGCCTTCGAGCTCGGCGATATTTTTCTCGACCACCGCGTTGGCGGGTAGCGGTTCTACCGCATAAGCCTCGACCCGATAGCGGTCGCCCTGGCGGCTAAGCTCAAGCAGCTTCACCGACGTGGAGCTGATGTCGATCCCCAAAAGCGTATTGGCTTTTTTATTGAAGAGTCCTAGCACTACCAATTCCCTATGACTATCCGTGTCTTACGGACTCTGTAATGTCCGTTGCGTTCAAACCACCCGTCTTGACAGCAGCGCAAATGACGCTCTCGACGTAAAAATGCTTATAATGCCCAGCGTTTTTTTCCGGTTTTTACTGCAAGCGCGGGTCGTTCCCTGTTTATCTGAACCCTGCTGCCTAATTCATTCTTTGCCCTGGATATCCCAAAGCCTTGATTCGTCTGCTGAAATTCTTCGGTTGGTCCATCGTCGCCGTTTTCTGCGGACTGCTCCTTGGTCTGAGCGGCGCGTTTCTTTACCTTAGTCCGGGATTACCCTCTGTGGAGGCTCTGCGAAGCATCCAGTTGCAGATTCCATTGCGCGTCTACAGCAGCGACAACAAGTTGATCGCAGAGTTTGGCGAAATGCGCCGTACACCGATCCGTTTCGCCGACATTCCACCCAATTTCATTAATGCGTTACTAAGTGCTGAAGACGACAACTTCGCCAACCACTACGGCGTCGATCCCAGCAGCCTGATGCGTGCCGCCACCCAATTGGTCAAAAGCGGACACATCCAGTCCGGCGGCAGCACCATCACCATGCAGGTGGCGAAGAACTTCTTCCTGACCAGCGAACGCAGCTTCTCGCGCAAGACCACTGAAATCCTCCTGGCCCTGCAGATCGAACGGCAGCTGACCAAGGACGAGATCCTCGAGCTGTACGTCAACAAGATCTATCTGGGCAACCGCGCCTACGGCATCGAGGCCGCGGCGCAGGTTTACTACGGCAAGTCGATTCGTGACGTCAGCCTGGCGCAGATGGCGATGATCGCCGGCCTGCCGAAAGCTCCGTCGCGCTTCAACCCGCTGGCCAACCCGGCTCGCAGCAAGGAGCGTCGCGACTGGATCCTTGGCCGCATGTACAAGCTCGGCAAGATCACCGAGAGCGATTACACCGCCGCGATCAACGAGCCGCTGAACGCCAGCTATCACGTGCCGACCCCGGAAGTGAACGCGCCGTACATTGCTGAAATGGCCCGCGCCGAAATGGTCGGCCGCTACGGCAGCGATGCCTACACCGAAGGTTTCCGCGTCACGACCACCGTGCCGAGCAACCTGCAGGAAATGGCCAACACAGCCGTCCACGAAGGCCTGATGACCTACGATCAGCGTCATGGCTATCGCGGTCCCGAGTCACGCCTGCCGGGCAAGACCCGCGAGGCCTGGATCTCAGAGCTGACCAAGCAGCGCACCATCAGCGGCCTTGAGCCGGCCATCGTCACGCAGGTCGAGAAGAACGGCCTGCAAGTGCTGACCCGTACCGGCGACGAACACATCGGCTGGGACAGCATGAAATGGGCGCGGCCGTTCCTGAACACCAACAGCATGGGCGCCAACCCGAAGCAGCCCTCGGATGTGGCTCAGGTCGGTGATCTGATTCGCGTACAGCGTCAGCCGGACAATTCGCTGAAATTCAGCCAGATCCCGCAAGCTCAGGGCGCACTGGTCTCCCTTGATCCGCAGAACGGCGCAATTCGCTCGCTGGTCGGCGGTTTCGCCTTCGAGCAGAGCAACTACAACCGCGCCCTGCAGGCCAAGCGCCAGCCAGGTTCGAGCTTCAAACCGTTCGTGTACAGCGCTGCGCTGGATAACGGCTACACCGCCGCCAGCCTGGTGAACGACGCACCGATCGTGTTCGTCGACGAATACCTGGACAAGGTCTGGCGTCCGAAGAACGACACCAACACCTTCCTCGGCCCGATCCGCCTGCGTGAAGGGCTGTACAAGTCGCGCAACCTGGTGTCGATCCGCCTGGTGCAGGCGCTGGGCGTCGATCGCACCATCGACTACATCAGCAAGTTCGGCTTCAACAAGCAGGACCTGCCGCGCAACCTGTCGCTGGCCCTGGGTACCGCGACCCTGACGCCAATGGAAATCGCCACCGGCTGGAGCACGTTCGCCAACGGCGGCTTCAAGATCACCCCGTACATCATCGACAAGATCGAAAGCCGCAACGGCGACACGCTGTTCGTCGCCAATCCGCCAAGCGTGCCGAAAGGCGATGTGGCCACCGACGGCATCGCCGCGCCGACCGCCGAGGCCTTTACGGTCAATGCAACGCCGGGCGAAGCTCCAGGCCTGCCAACACCTCAGGCGCCGGCCGTGGCCGAACGCATTGTCGATGGTCGCACCACTTACATCCTCAACAGCATGCTCGAGGACGTGATCAAACTCGGCACCGGCCGTCGCGCACTGGCCTTGGGGCGCCCCGACATTGCAGGCAAAACCGGTACGACCAACGAATCGAAGGATGCCTGGTTCTCGGGCTATAACGCCGATTACGTGACCACCGTCTGGACCGGTTTCGACCAACCGGAAAGCCTGGGCAAACGCGAGTTCGGCGGCACCGTTGCCCTGCCGATCTGGATGAACTACATGGGCGCCGCGCTCAAAGACAAGCCGCCGCACACGCAACCAGAGCCGGAAGGCATCCTCAGCCTGCGGGTTGACCCGGTCAGCGGCCGGGCAGCCACCCCAGGCACGCCTGGAGCGTACTTCGAACTGTTCAAGGCCGAAGATACGCCACCGTCGGTGAATGAGCTGGGCAACGGCAATGCGCCGGGCAGCCCGCTGCCAGCGGATGAAGCGGCGCCGATCGATCTGTTCTGATCGCAGCACCACCCGAAAAGCCCCGCCTTCGAGAGAAGTGCGGGGCTTTTTGTTGCCTGCAGGTTTTGCGTTGTCTTTTAGGGCCTCTTCGCGGGCAAGCCTCGCTCCTACGGGTTTTGTGTTGTACGCAGTTTTCGCGACCGGCACAAAACCTGTAGGAGCGAGGCTTGCCCGCGAAGAGGCCCGCACAGGCAACACACAAACCATAGGCAATAAAAAACCCCGGTTCAAAAGAGCCGGGGCTTCGGTTGAAGCGTTACAACGGCTTAGCCGTTGAACACATCATCCACGCTTTTCAGCGGGTAGTTCTTCGGATACGGCAGGGTTGCCACGCCGGTCTCGATTGCAGCCTTGGCCACGGCATCGGAGATCAGGGTGATCAGACGCTTGTCCATTGGCTTCGGAATGATGTACTCACGACCGAATTCCAGCTTGATGCCGCCGTAAGCGTCGCACACTTCCTGAGGAACCGGCAGTTTGGCCAGTTCACGCAGGGCGTTGGCTGCTGCCACTTTCATTTCTTCGTTGATGCGCTTGGCGCGAACGTCCAGGGCACCACGGAAGATGAACGGGAAGCCCAGTACGTTGTTGACCTGGTTCGGGTAGTCCGAACGGCCGGTCGCCATGATCACGTCGTTACGGGTGGCGTGTGCCAGTTCCGGGGAGATTTCCGGATCCGGGTTCGAGCACGCGAACACGATCGGGTTGGCCGCCATGGACAGCAGGCCTTCAGCGCTCAGCAGGTTCGGACCGGACAGGCCGACGAACACGTCTGCGCCTTGCAGGGCGTCAGCCAAGGTGCGCTTGTCGGTCGCGTGAGCGAAGACAGCCTTGTACTGGTTCAGGTCGTCACGGCCGGAGTGGATCACGCCGGTACGGTCAACCATGTAGATGTTTTCGATGTTGGCGCCCATGCTCACCAGCAATTTCATGCAAGAGATGGCGGCCGCACCGGCACCCAGGCAGACGATCTTGGCGTCGGCGAGGGTTTTGCCAGCGATTTCCAGGGCGTTGATCATGCCGGCGGCAGTCACGATTGCGGTGCCGTGCTGGTCATCGTGGAATACCGGGATGTCGCACTGCTCGATCAGAGCGCGTTCGATCTCAAAGCACTCAGGTGCCTTGATGTCTTCCAGGTTGATGCCACCGAAGGTGATGGAGATGCGCTTGACGGTGTCGATGAAGGCTTGCGGGCTTTCGGAGTCGACTTCGATGTCGAAAACGTCGATGCCGGCGAAGCGCTTGAACAGCACGCCCTTACCTTCCATCACTGGCTTGGAAGCCAATGGGCCGAGGTTACCCAGGCCCAGAATCGCGGTGCCATCGGAAATGACTGCAACCAGGTTGCCTTTACCGGTGTATTTGTAGGCCAGTTCAGGATCGCGGGCGATTTCGCGTACTGGTTCGGCTACGCCGGGGCTGTAGGCCAGCGACAGGTCGCGGGCGGTAGCGGTGGCCTTGGTGAGCTCGACACTCAGCTTACCTGGACGAGGATGGGCGTGATATTCGAGAGCGGCAGTTTTCAGATCAGACATGGGGGCATTCCGCTTTTACTGTTGGACAGACTGGTCAGCGAGGATACGCGCCTCGCAAAGTCCCCACAAGACTGACCAGTCACCCCTGTCAAGCGCCCCGCCCTACGACTTTGGGCCAAGAGCCACGGAACACAAGGGATAGACTGTTCACAATCGACAATAAAAATGTCTACAATTTTTTATCAAGGCGCCGCTTGCAACATCGCCGGATCGGTCAATGGAAGGAGCCAGCGCGCTTGCCCCGCTTGCAATCCGCCACGGCGCGAACGGTCCACGATCCAGCCACGGGCCTCGACCTGCTTGCCTTTCAGGCGCTCCAGCGCCGCACCATCAAATTGCCCCAGCAAATTGGGCGCAACACGCAGTACAAGAGAATCCTGCAACTCGATCCAAACACCGCCGCGATTGCGCTGAACCTTGCTCACACGCCCACTGACCACCGCGAAGCCGGACGTGTTGATCTGCTCCGCTTTCAGTACAGGCGACTGGCGCCACACACCGAGCCCGGCTTGCCGCGCACTGCGTTCCGCTGCTTGCTGACAGGCCACCAGATCGACATTCGGGGCGACCGCCACCTGGAAACCGAGCCCTTCTGCGAGCATCTGCGCTTCGAGGTTGGCACCCTTGGCGCCATAAAGATGCGCAAGGGTACGACCGTAGTGATCCTTGCTCTCTTTACCCGGCAGCACACCGACCCGCCCGCCGCTGGCAGCGACCAATGCTTCCAGGCGCTTGCGCGCCGCCACGGCGAACGGCTCGTCGGAGCGGCCCTGCTTGCCCAGCTCGGGCGTATTCAAGCCGATCATGCGCACGCTGCGGCCATCGCTCAGGCGCAGCGTGTCGCCATCCACCACCCGCTGCACCGCGACCGACGTCAGCCCGCTCGGCACCGGGCAGAAGGCCTGGGCGCCCGAAAGCCAAATCGCGGACACAAAAAAGGCGCCCGCAAGGGACGCCTTTTTTATCAGTCTGGAGAAGCCGGAACGACCTTCCAAAATGATTGGCCTTAGGCCTTTTTCGCGCCGAAAGCACCGAAACGGTCTGCGAAGCGCTGAACGCGGCCGCCAGTGTCCAGAGTCTTTTGCTTACCGGTGTAGAACGGGTGGCATTCGTTGCAAACGTCGATCGCCAGGGCTTTGCCGAAGGTCGAACGAGTTTCGAACTTGTTGCCACAGCTGCAGGTAACAGCGATGGCTGGGTATTCTGGATGGATATCAGCTTTCATGGTGTCTTCCTCAGGCTGCGTGCCGCCACCCAACACTATTGTTGAATACCGCACGTAATTAGGCCGCGGATTCTACCAGACAATCTCAATCACGCAAGCTGTCGCTGAGACCGACCGTCTGCTAGGCTCCCGACCCAATACGCGATCCCCTGTAGGAGTGAGCCTGCTCGCGATAACGGTCTGCCAGTCGCCGCAATGTTGACTGCAAGATTGCTATCGCGAGCAGGCTCACTCCTACAGGTTATATGTCACGCCCCCTATTTTTTGTTGATCGAGACCCCCCGCGTGCCCGACGCCATTTTGCGCCTCGCCCTGCCTTCGCCCCTGCGCCGCCTGTTCGATTACCGTGCCCCGGCCGGTGTCCTGCGCGCCCAGTTGCAACCGGGCATGCGCCTGCGCGTGCCTTTCGGCCGGCGGGAGATGATCGGGATTCTGGTGGAGGTCACCGACACCAGCGAAGTGCCGGCAGAAAAGCTCAAACCGGCCCTGGCCCTGCTCGACGCCACGCCGCCCTTGCCGCCAGCGCTGTTCAAGCTGTGCCTGTGGACCTCTCAGTATTATCAGCACAGCCTCGGCGATACCTTGAGCTGGGCGCTGCCGGTGTTGTTGCGTCAGGGCGAGCTGGCCGAAGCGCGCCAGGAACGTTTCTGGTCCGCCGCGCCTGGCGCCAGCCTCGATGACCCGCGCATCGCCCGGGCCCCGCGTCAGCGTGAGGCGTTGGCAACCCTGGCGCAGCACCCTCACGGTGTCGCCCATCAGTTGCTGAGCAAGCTGATGCTGAGCAAGGACAGCCTCGACCTGCTGCTGGCCAAGGATCTGGTGCAAGTGGAGATCCGCAAGCACGCCCCCGGCGCACGCCACGAGCATTGGCTGGCGCAACCGGAATTGCCGCTCAACCCTGAACAACGCGCCGCCTATGAAGCGATTCGCGCCGGGTTCGACAGTTATCACGCGTTCCTGCTGGCCGGGGTCACCGGCAGCGGCAAGACCGAAGTCTATTTGCAGTTGATCCGCGAAACCCTCGAAGCCGGCAAGCAAGCACTGGTGTTGATCCCGGAGATCAACCTCGGCCCGCAGACCCTGGCGCGCTTCGAACAACGGTTCAATGCACGCATCGCGCTGATCCACTCGGCGGTCAACGATCGCGAGCGCCTCGAAGCCTGGCTCGCCGCGCGCGACGGCGACGCCGACATTATTATCGGCACCCGTTCGGCGCTGTTCACGCCGATGAAAAACCCCGGCCTGATCATCATCGACGAAGAGCACGACGGTTCTTATAAACAGCAGGAAGGCCTGCGCTATCACGCCCGTGACCTGGCATTGGTGCGCGCACGGCAGGAAAACATCCCGATCGTGCTCGGTTCCGCCACGCCTTCGCTGGAAAGCCTGCACAACGCCTACACCGGACGTTACGGCCTCCTACGCCTCAATGAGCGTGCTGGCGGCGCCAAGCAGCCGCGTTTCCTGCGCCTGGATGTGAAAAGTCGCCCACTCGACAGCGGCATTTCCGGGCCGATGCACCAAGCCATCGGCCAGACACTCGCGGCCGGCCAGCAAGTATTGGTGTTCCTCAACCGTCGAGGTTTCGCCCCGACGCTGCTGTGCCACGACTGCGGCTGGATGTCCGAATGCCAGCGCTGCGATGCGCGAATGACCGTGCACCAGCGCTCCGGCGAACTGCGCTGCCACCATTGCGGCTACGTCGAACGCGTACCCCGGCACTGCCCGAAGTGCGGCAAAGTGGATTTGCGGCCGGTGGGCGCTGGCACCGAGCGCGCCGAAGAACGCCTGGCCATTCTGTTCCCGGATGTGCCGGTGCTGCGGGTCGACCGCGACAGCACGTCGCGCAAGGACGCGATGAATCAGTTGTTCGCGACCATTCAGAAGGGTCACCCGTGCATTCTGGTGGGCACGCAAATGCTTGCCAAAGGGCATCACTTTCCACGGGTGACGCTGGTGTCGATTCTCGATGCGGACGGTGGTTTGTTCTCCGGTGACTTCCGCGCCAGTGAGCGCATGGCGCAACTGATCGTGCAGGTCGCCGGCCGTGCGGGGCGGGCTGAAGAGCCGGGCAAAGTGATTATCCAGACCCATCTGGCGGACCATCCGCTGCTGGTGCAACTGACTGAACAAGGCTACTTCGCGTTCGCCGAACAGGCGCTGAGCGAACGACGCGCTGCCGGTTTGCCGCCGTTTGCGCATTTGGCGCTGCTGCGGGCCGAAGCGCACAAACCGGGGCAGGCTGAAGGCTTCCTGGACGAGGCGTGCAGCGAGGCCGAGCGTTTGCTGGCTGAACAGAATCTGACCGGGATAGAACTACTCGGGCCGGTGCCCGCACCGATGGAACGTCGGGCCGGGCGTTATCGCGCGCAGTTATTGTTGCAGGCAACGGCCCGGGCGCCGCTGCACCGGTTGCTGGCCAGTTGGTTGCTGGTGCTGGAGCAGATGCCGAGTGGGCGGGCGGTGCGCTGGTCTTTGGATGTCGATCCTGTGGATTTGTATTGATTTCAATATTGCCTTCGC